>NZ_BAAHYK010000031.1:0-77556 GCF_054657595.1 Desulfocicer niacini | reverse complement strand
AAGATAGTATTTCCGGAATTCAAACCATATGGAAACAATGCCCTCACTTCAACGCCTGAATGACAACACTTGAGGAGCTTAAAAAACAAGCAGCAACAAAATAGCCCCTTGACATGATTACCTTTCATATGTAATCATTTACTCGTCACGTAATTTTTCAAAGCTCTCCTGAAAGGGAGAGTGAGTATGTCACATCAAAATTTAATCATTCAAAATGATAGCCTGTTCAGCGGGGAAGCGATCCCTGTACCTGCACAGGCTTTTTCTGTTTATCCTGCCAATATCAAAACCAATTCAAGCGAAACTTCGAGTAAAAAGCCACATCCATCCATGGGGGCGGCATTCAACATTTGCGCTTTGTGGCGGTCCCGTCGGCTGGTCCTGCCAATGGCCACCGCACCTCTTTTCTACTCCCGCCGTGTCTCCGAATGGAAAATCAAACATATCCACGACAAAATGTTTACAGCTATTTTCACCGCCAGGCGTGAACTTGCTGCTGATCCGGATACTGACTCCAAGAGGGCACGGTGAAATTTCAAAGCACCCCAAAACCATAAATTTCAAATCTGCTGGCAATTGAAAAAGGCACTGACGGCACAATCTAAAATATTAAACTGGTTGAGTCTGGCAAGGCTGATGTGGGGTTTGTCCAGCTCGGTGGCCTGTATTGCCCTGGGAAAATCAAAGTTTTCAATATATTAATTCACATTAAAAAAGGAGTAAAAATGAACATACTGAGATGTAAAGATGTAGCTAAAAAGACGGGCTTGGCAAAGTCTACAATTTACGAAATGATCAAAGGGAGGTCGTTCCCTGCCCCCATTCAACTCGGCCCCAGGACAACAGGATGGGTGGAGGACGAAATAGAGGATTGGCTCGTTAAAAAAGTGGCAGAGAGGGACAAAAGCACTTTAGAAAATTGACGGTACTTTTGACGGTACTTTTATGGTGTGCAAAGTATAATTATTTGATTTTTAAAGCAATAAAAGCATAGTTTAAGAGTCTGCATCGCTACCAGAAATTACGAAAGCCCCTTACCGATAAACGGTAAGGGGCTTTTTAATTTTTTACTGAGAGTTATTGGGTGAATCCATCCCGCTTCCATCAGAAACACCATCTCCTGAATTCTCGGCGGGTCCAGGTGCATCTCCACTATCGCTGTTGGGACCATTCTGCGTATCCATACCACTGCCATCACTGATGCCATCCCCTGAATTGGGTGCAGGCCCATTGGCCGATATGGAAGAAACCGTGGTAAAGCACAAAACCAAAACAATCGTGAATAAGACAATTAACCTTTTCATATTGTCCTCCTTGCTGATATATGGTTATTCAGTACAAGCGTTTAACTTGAATTTCTTTTGAGGTACACATCCAACTCCCATTTTGAACTGGAGGCATAACAGCTTTTTTTAGGTGATAACCTAATTTTTCGAACTGATCCCGAAAAAATAGAAAGAGAAAAGGGTTGCCTGATGACATTTTTTAACAATATTGCCAAAACAAAATGAGATTCAAAGACAAGTACGAATAGCGTAAAGCTGCCTGCTCACGAATGTACACCAAATATAAAAATGCTCATTACGTTCAAGCATTTAGATTGATGTTTATCTGCTAAAGTTATTAAAATTAGGCGTGGTAGCAAAAAATTCAAATTTGCTTTGCATATGTATATCATAAATTCAACAAACCTCAAACGTTTTTCAAATCCCCTCCTGGACTTTTACCACCTGACCTGGACACCCAGAACCAAAAAGGAAACAGAGTGTAACCAAGCTTCATAAATCCATTGACAGCCGAAACATATGACTGTGCCGGAGCAAATATTTCATCTTTTTTAATAATTGACACTCTATCAAACCCTATGTGTCATATATTCCACAATACGCCTCTAAATACATTGCGTATCTGAGTGGATGCGCTTCAGGTTTCAACCTAATAAAAGCCTTTTCCGAAACGGATATTGAGAAAGCAAAAATTGGACTTGATCACAAGATCTGCCACCCCAATTGGTTGCTCCCGCTTCAGAGTGGCCTACCTTGTGATCAAGCCCGAAGAATTACTATAACCTGAAAGGAGTAAAGACAGATATCAAAAAAATTGTAATTAAAAGAGCAGTCGTTTTGATCCTGGAATATGGTGATTTTTGTAAAGAGAACGTCTGTATTGTGACGGGGTGCGGAACCGGTATCGGCAGGGCCACTGTCATTGCCGCCTGCACTAACTGGCTTAAAGTGGTGGGGATAGATATCAACGAAATTCAAGGGGGCAAAACCGTTGAAATGGTCAAGGCCCTTGGCGGTGATATGACATTCATTAAAGCAGATCCGACCCGGGACAAGAAACTTGAAACTACAGTGGAACAGGCAGCGGGCATGGGTCAGATTAAATATCTGGCAAATTTTGCCGATGTTCAGCACATTGATACAGTGGAAAAATTTCCCATTGAAAAGTACGACCCCATGCTAAAACTCATGCTGCGTGCCCCCTTTTTTCTTTCCCAGTTGACCACTACCTACATGAACCGTTCCTGCATCGGGATGCCGCCAGCAGAGCCTCTGAGAAGTGCCCTTAGGGGAGCTTAGATGGCTTTGTTATCGGGATTCCGGCGCAAAATTTTGAGCCATGAAGGAGGCAGGCACCAGGAAAACAGAAAGGACCAATAGCCCTCCAATGACTGCGAAAACCGGGAAAAAACTCCCCCCAATATCAAAGATCCATCCTGCTGCCATGGGTGCAACGGCCGCGGGAATATTGGCGGAAAACAGCAGACCATAGATGGCCCCCATACGTTTATCCCCCCAGCAAAGGGCTGTGGAAGATGCGTAGAGCACCAGAATGCCGCCATAATTAAAACCTGTTCCCAGGGCAAAGAGATAAAACCCTGCTTTTGATGACAGAAAAAAAGATCCCAGAAGCAGAAGAAATGCCTGGCACAGCAGATTGGCTTTCACAGCCGTGGCTGGTAAAACCCGATCAAACAAGCCTCCCCAGCAAACCCGGCCAAGGGCATTTGCCAAGGCAAACAAAGAAACAGCAAGCACCCCCACATGGACACCGGCGGAACCGGTATAGAGCTCCTTCAGGTTGGCATTCACAGCAAAGCCTGCTGCCAGCCCTGAAAACATGGCAAAGTAAAGAATGCGGAACATGGGTTGTGATATCATCACAGAAACAGACACCCCATAATCTTCCCTTTTTAATGCATCCTGACCGGAAACCCTGTCAGGAACCTTCATGGCACTTCCCGCCATGCAGATAAGCACCAGAAACACCATGCCCAAAAGCGGAAATACCTGAAAAGGGCTTTTTTCCATTTGGGCCATGAGCACGCCCCCCACCTGACTGACAATAGCTGCCCCGCCACCAAATCCGGCAACGGCAATGCCGGTGACCAGCCCTTTTTGCCTTGGAAACCACAAAATGGCGGTGGAAAGGGGGACAATATATGCAAGCCCTGCACCCGCACCGGCAATGACACCGATGCCCACAACAGTGAACCCAAAGGCATGCCCACCAAACCCTGCAATCATCCAGCCGGAGCCAAAAAGAATCCCACCCAGCACAGCACTGAATCTGGGTCCCATGCGGGTCAACATTGATCCTGAAAACACCATAGTCAAGGGGAATACAAAGTAAAAGAATGAAAACGGCAGCTGAACCCCGGCCTGGCTGATACCGGTAATGGACTTTAAATCGGCCACATAAACGGACCAAGAGTAGGTGGCTCCTAGACAAAGCTGCATTATCACCGCAGATAAAAGCACAAGATATCGGGTCAAAATATTTTTTTCTCCCCAAAAAAATCCATGACAAACTGAATATGCTCTTTCATTGCAGTATAGGCCCGGTAGGTGTCTCTGTTTTTGATGCAGTCCATGATGTTCTGGTGATGCGTTATAATAATTTCGGTGTTGTCCTCGAACTTATACAGACGCACCAGATTTTCCCGGATCCCATAAAAAAGATAATCATAAAAATTACGCATCACCAACACCTGCAAAGGGTTTTTTGCAGCATAGGCAATGGCCATGTGAAAGGAAGTATCAGCTTCTGTTCCCAGACGTCCCTGGGTAATCTCCTTTTTCATTTCCTCAATACTATGCGCCAGGGCCTTTAAATCCCCCTCATCGGCCCGGGCTGCTGCCAGGGCCGCAGCATTGCATTCCAGGCCCATGCGCACCTCCAGCAAATCCCCAATGGATGCCTCCTGGGCCTGCATGGCCTTTACCAATGGGCTGTCAGGTGCCCCGTCAAAGGGTTTAACAAAGGTGCCCTGGCCCTGTTTTTGAACAATAAGCCCCATGGCCACCAGTCGCTGGGTGGCATCCCGAATGGTGGTACGACTGACCTTCATGGCCTCGGCAAGTTCCCTTTCAGGCATCATTTTTTCCCCGGGTTTAAGCGTCCCCCTGAATATTAACTCTCGAATCTGGTCAAAAACCTGATCTGAAATTCGTTTGGGTTTTATGGGCTTTATTGTCACAGTCATAATATTTCACATCCAAAATCAAATTATTTTTCAACGGTTCAACTCGAGGCTTGATCACAAAATCTGCCACTATGGGAAGGGGCCAGACTTTCGTTATAGAGACTTTCATTTAACTTTATCTTTAAACACAGAATGTTACTCGATGTTCAAATAAATTCTCAATAAGGCCTGGTATTCAGAAAATCCTTTTGAATTGCCCCACGCGCTTAAAGGATAAGTAGGCTTTCTCAGCCCGAGTTATTGAGGAGTTACATGCTCAAATTTTTTCTGGCGATTCTGCGAGAACAATGGCAGATATTCTAACCAAGCCCTGACTCAATGTTACGACATCCTTCTCCCCAGCGATTCAGCATAAAGTTCCAGTGGATGTTTCACCTTGACCTGTGCACCACTTTTTGCCAGCATATCAGAAATCTGAATCATACAGGCCGGGCATCCTGTTGCCACGGTATCACAATGGGTTGCTGAGATATTCTGCTGCTTTAAATTCCCAATGCTGGAGGAGATGCCGTAATGATACAGGTTAAAACTGCCCCCCATACCGCAACATTTGTCAGCGCCCTCCATTTCCACCAGTTCATGTCCTGAGGCCTTTATCAATTGCCGGGGCTCCTCTGACACCCCCAATGATTTTTTCAAATGACAGGGATCATGATAGGTAACCCGCTCACGTTTTCCCCCATGGTCTGGGTCCAATGGGCCAAGGGAAATACTATTAACCAAAAACTGATTTACATCAAGGGTTTTTTCCGACAACTCCCGGATCTTTGCCTTGGTACCACTATCTTTCCCCTCGTAAATGGATGGCCACAATTTTTTAATGGTGGAAGTGCAGGTGGCACAGGACGTTATAAGATAATCGAACTTTTCCCGCTCAAACAGGCGGATGTGATGCTCCAGCAATTTGGTAAAGCTTTCTCTGTCCCCGGAAGCCAGGGCCGGAATCCCGCAACACCCTTGTCCATCAGGAATGTAAAGTCCAATGCCATGGTGTTTAAACACTGAAATGACATCATCGGCAATGCGGGGAAACACCTTATCAATGATACACCCCGTGAACAGGGCCACTTTAATCCCGGATTTACCGGGGGGGGTGTTCAGGCGGGGGGTCAAACGATGGAAAGATTTTTTTGCCATGGAGGGGAAATGACGGTTGTCCAGAAGAGGAGAAATCACCCTGGCACAGGAGGTTGCCTGGGGATTTTTCTCTTTCTTTGTGAAAACCCCCTGGAACTTTCCGGCAAGTTCTGTGAAAAAATCAAAGGTTTTGGGATCGGAAAGTACTTTTTTAAAAATCACCTGCTTGGCTGGCGACAGCCCTTTGTATTCAGCCAGAATAGCCCGGGCCTTTATGAAAATCTCCACCACATTGACCCCGCTTGGACAATTGGCCGCGCAGGAACCACACAGGAGGCAGCGATTGAGCCGTTCTTCCACACCCTTGGCATTATCAAACATATTTTTACCAAGGCCATCCAGCAATGCCAGTTTTCCCCGGGCTACATCTGCCTCCCGGTGGGTCTGCTCAAAAAGCGGGCACACCGATTGACAGGTACCGCAACGGATGCACACCACCAGCTGGTCTTCAAGCTCCTTCACACGCCGTGCCAGGGATTTCATGTCATTCATAATCAAAGCACTCCTGTTACTTTACCCGGGTTGAGTATATTATCAGGATCAAGGGCATTTCTCAAACGCCTTGAAAACAATATGGAAGATCGCCCCACCTCCTTTTCAAGAAAAGGTGCCTTGGCAAGCCCGGTACCATGTTCCCCGGATAAGGTACCACCCAGCTCCAGTGCCCGGTCAAAAATATCTTCAATGGCCTGTTCCACCCGGTGCCATTCCTCTTTATTTCGTTTGTCCGTGAGGATGGTGGGGTGAAGATTCCCGTCTCCGGCATGACCAAAGGTGCCGATACTGATATCATATTTCTTGGAAATTTTCTGCAATGATTTTACCATGGCGGGAATTTTACTCCGGGGCACAGTGGCATCTTCCAATACCAGGGTGGGCTTTAATTTGGCAAGGGCAGACAAGGCACTCCTCCGGGCGGCCCAGATGCGATCCCGCTCCTGGTCATCTGCTGCCACCTTGACACTGTCAGCACCAAGTTCTCGGCACAGGGCCTCCACCCGAAGCCCGTCTTCTTCCACCTGGCCTGGATGACCATCCACTTCGATGAGAAGCAATGCTCCGGCATCCAAGGGCAACCCCGCCTTGCTGTAAGATTCCACAGCCCGAATGGTGAAATTATCCAGCAATTCCAGAGTTGCGGGAACGATGCGATCGGCAATGATGGCAGCAACTGTTTCTGATGCCTGTTCAATGGTTTTATAAACCGCCACCATGGATTTACGGGCCTTGGGCAGGGGTATTAATTTTAAGATGATTTCGTCGATGATCCCAAGAGTGCCTTCGGAGCCCACCATGAGAGCCGCAAGATTATATCCCGTGGCGCATTTAACCGTTCTGGAACCGGACTTCACATGCTCCCCCATGGAATCATAAAAACTCACCCCCATGACATAATCCTTGGTAACGCCGTATTTCAATCCCCTTAATCCCCCGGCATTTTCCGCCACATTGCCACCGATGGTGGAAACCGCCTGGCTTCCCGGATCCGGGGGATAAAAAAGACCTTTTTTCTCCACGGCCGCAGCCAGGGTGGCTGTAACAACCCCGGGCTGGACCACGGCGTACATGTCAGCCTCATTGATTTCAAGAATTTTATTGAGTTTTCCGGTGAGCACCACAATACCACTGTCATGGGGAATGGTTCCGCCACTTAAATTGGTTCCGGCCCCCCGGACGGTCATGGGCAGGCGATGATAGCTGCAAAGTTTTACGATTTTACCCAGCTCCTGGGAATTTTTCGGCATCACTGCCGCCGTGGGCAGCACTGCATCAAGCACCGCAGCATCATAAGAGTAGGTAACCATATCTTCATTATCTGTCAACACATTGTCTTTGCCGACAATGTTTCTTAATTCCTCAACAATGGATTTGTCCTGCACATCGTCCTCCCTTTGGCATTGGTAATACCAATTTCAAAAACACCCATATTTACCGGGTTGACCGCCATCGCCAATATTGGTCATACCCATTTCAATTTCAAACAGCTCAACCCCCAAAAACACTTGATTTTAAACGTTTTTCGAGAACAATAGCAGAGTTTTTAATAAAATTCAAATATTTTATTTTTTTCTTGACAAGCATCACTCAGTACATTTATTATTGGTCATACCATAACTTAGAAAACAAAATTGTAGATATAAATCTTAAATTGGTTTGCCGGAGAACCATAGATAAGATAATCCGGGAAGGGGGGGCAAAAACATCCCAGGCGATACCCGTCAGCCGATTCTCCATATTGGCGACGTCCTATCCTAATTGCAGAGTGCAGTTATTTCTTTTATTTAAATTCCTTTATTCTGGAGGAGAAAAAAATGAAAAAAGTTTTAACCCTGATCATCGCATGTTTAATTACAGTGAGCCTGGCAACGGGATCATCATTTGCCGGTAAACGAGAAAAATTCGGCTCAGATCCCCGTCATAAAGATGCCAAACGTGTTTCATTTAAACCATCCACCGATAAGGTCAGATGGAAAATGGTCATGCCATGGTCCAAGGGTCTGTTATTTTACGATATTGCTGTCCATTTTGCAGACAGTGTCCGCCTTGCCTCTGCCGGTCGCCTGGATATAAAACCCTTTTCCGCAGGCGAACTGGTTCCCGCCAATCAGACCTTTGACGCTGTTTCCATGGGGTCTGTCCAGATAGCCCATGGCTCCCCCCTTTATTGGAAAGGCAAAAACGAGGCCTTTGTTGCCTTTGCATCTGTACCCTTTGGCCTTGATGCAGAAGGATATAATATCTGGCTTTATGAAAAAGGTGGTCTTGAAATGCTGCAAAAACTCTATGCCAAGCATGGAATTTTTGCCCTTCCTGCAGGCCAAACCGGCCAGGAAATGGGACTTTTTTCCAATAAAAAAGCCACTAAAATGGAAGATTTTAAAGGCATGCGCATCCGAACCCCGGGCTGGTACATGGATATCATGAATCAACTGGGTGCCTCTGTGAGCCCGCTTCCCGGCGGCGAAGTATATCTGGCCCTTGAAAGAGGTGTTATTGACGCTGCAGAATATTCAACACCTGCCATCAACTATCCCATGGGTTTTGACGAAATTACCAAGTATGCCATTCAACCCGGTGTTCACCAGCCTGGTTTCCAGTGTGACATCATTATGAATCAAAAAGCCTACGATGCCCTTCCAGAAGATCTTAAATGGATTATTGATATCTGTGCCAAAGAGACCCAGCTGTGGAGCTACAACTGGATCAACAGCCTGAATGCCAAGGCAATGAAACTGTTTAAAGAGAATGTTGAAATCGTTAAAATGGACAAAGAGACCATCATTGAATTCCGGAAAATGACAAAAACCTACTTGGATTCTGTAAAAATCAAATATCCGGATGTTAAAGAAGCGCTGGATTCCCAGGAAACTTTTATCAATGAATATGCTGTGTGGAGAGAAGCAAGGAGTGGTGCAACCCCATGGCCCTACGAAGATTTCATCCAGGGTAAAACCACCGAATAACAAAGCATATAATTTAGATATCTGATTGCCTTGATCAATGATGATAACGACAAGCATGAAAAACGACAACTTGCAGGGCAATCAGAGCATCAATATCAGTGATTGAATATATTAACGCTGGACGTGAAGAGGGGACAGCTTGGACTTATGGGCATTATGTGGGCAGGTTTGCCTAAACAGCCCCATATTAATAACACCCATAAGCCAAGCCTGACCCCATATTCCCATTAATATTGTGACAGAGGATTTTTAATAATGCTGGAATCGATATCAAACAAATTAAACAACTTCAGTCAAAAGGAGGGAGAACTTGCATCGTTTCTGGTCTATCCTCTTTTGTTTGTGGTGGTCTATGAAGTTTTCATGAGATATGCGTTTAATTCCCCCACCACCTGGGGGTTTGAGGCAACCACTTTTCTATATGGGCTGCATTTCATGTTTGGGAATGCCTACACCGATGCAAATGACGGCCATGTAAAGGTGGATATTTTCACATCGTATATGCCAAAAAAAACGCAGACAATCATAGCCATTATCTCTAATATGCTCTTTTTTATGCCTGTCATGGTTTGCCTTACCATATGGTCCTTTATTTTTGCGTACAACTCAACCATGGGCCAAGAACTCAACCCCACAAGCTGGGCACCGCCCATCTGGCCGTTGAAAATTCTCATGGCGGTCTGCTTCCTGTTTCTCTTACTCCAGGGCGTCGCAAACCTTCTTTCTGACATTAACCGCCTGAAGAGCAATAATTAAAGAGGTACACTATGAGTCTTGAAGTCATGACATTGGCAATGTTTGTAACCCTTATGCTGGCCATTATACTTGGACACCCCCTGGCCTACACCCTAGCCGCCATTGCCACCTTGTTCGGTCTTATTGATAACGGTGGTTCCATACCCATGCTATTTGACATGTTTGCCAACAATGCCTGGGGATTGATGAACAATTATACCCTGGTAGCCATCCCTCTTTTCATTCTGATGGCCCAATTACTGGATCAATCCAAGGTATCGGATGCCCTTTTTGAATCCCTGTACGTGGTCCTGGGAGGTCTCAAGGGAGGCCTTGGCCTGGCTGTTATTATAGTATGTACTGTTTTTGCCGCCACCACCGGTATCATTGGTGCATCCGTAGTGGCCATGGGGCTTCTGGCCACCCCGGCCCTGATAAGCAAAGGATATCAAAAAGAGCTTGCCAGTGGAATCATATGTGCGTCCGGAACCCTGGGTATTCTCATTCCCCCCAGTATCATGATGGTGGTTTACGGAGGACTCACCGGCATGAAAGAGACCTCCGTGGGAAATCTTTTTGCCGGTGCCATCTTTCCCGGACTCATGCTGGCTGGCTTTTACTTTCTTTATGTTTTCATACGATGCAATTTAAATCCAACACTTGGCCCCCCAATTTCCAAAGAAGAAGCCTCTAAATTCACTGCAGCCCAGAAATGGTCCATGACCCTAAAATCCCTTATTCCCCCCCTTGCTCTGATCCTTGCTGTCATGGGAACCATCCTGGCAGGTGTTGCAACACCCACAGAGGCGGCAGGTCTGGGTGCTGGTGGAGCAATGCTCCTTGCACTGATCAGCGGAAAGCTCAATTTCCAGGTACTTAAAAAAGCAAGCTACGCCACCTTAAAAACCACCTCCATGGTCATGCTGCTCTTTATTGGTGGAAAATTTTTCAGCACGGTGTTTTTAAGCATGGGCGGTGGCGATGTGGTGGCAGATCTACTCATCGGATCCGGCATGAGCAGATGGGCCATACTGGGCATCATGATGCTCATCGTATTTATCATGGGCATGTTCATTGACTGGGCTGCCATCCTTTTGGTCACCGTACCCATCTTCATGCCCATTGCCATGGAAATCGGGTTTGATCCCCTCTGGTTTTCTCTGCTCATGTGCGTTAACCTACAGACTTCCTTTCTGACACCGCCCTTTGGCTACGCATTATTTTACTTTAAGGGTGTGGCACCGGAAGGATACACCATGATGCATATTTACAAGGGTATACTTCCCTTTGTGCTGTTGCAGGTCATAAGTCTTGCCATTTTGTGCATGTTTCCATCCATTGTCACCTGGTTACCCAGCATTTTCTTTGGATAAAAGAGAAATAACAACACAGGGCTTGTTCTTTCAGGCAAGCCCTGCCCGCCATCCTCTCCAGGATCTCACCCATTAAGACATAGCAGATCCCGACAAAAGACACCCCCTCTCCCTTTGTATTTTATCCAAACAGCCTTCATTAATTTGGAATACGCAAATATCCCCGGATTACAGGCATATCCAACCCTCCTCCTTGTCCTGACAGATAAACACAATCATTGAAGCACCACCCATATTCAATAATTTTTTCATGTTTGTTGAAAAAAGTTTGACAAATGATCTTCAACGAATATAGTATCATCATAACAACCGAGCGCTCGTTCGGATAAATTATCTTTAGATGCAACAAAAATGCTTTTCTAATACGCGAACCTGAGATATGAGAGAAAATCTCCGTGACGATAGCCCTCCATATTTCAAGGTGCCATCATTGACCACAACTATAAGGAGGATGAAGGGTGAATTTTGACCTTACCAAAGAGCAGACAATGATTCGCAAAGAAGTGAGAAAGTTTGCCCAGAAAGAAATTGCACCCATTGCAGGAGAACTTGACGAAAATGAAGAATTTTCGGCTGAACTCACTCGCAAAATGGGAGAAATAGGTCTCTTTGGGATGTTTGTATCGGAAAAATATGAAGGCCAGGGGATGGATTACATCTCGTACATCATCGCCGTGGAAGAGATCGCCAGAATAGATGGATCCCAGGCCGCCACCATCGCTGCCGGAAATTCCCTCGGCATCGGCCCCCTTTATTATTTCGGATCGGAAGAACAAAAACAAAAATATCTGCCACCCCTTTGTAACGGTGAAGGTCTGTGGGGCTTTGGACTCACCGAACCCACCGCAGGGTCTGATGCAGGAGGAAGTAAAACAACGGCGGTTCCCGATGGAGATGACTGGATCATCAACGGTTCAAAAATATTTATAACCAATGCCGCCTGCGAAATGACCCTTGGCGTTACGGTGCAGGCCATCACCGGTACCCGCGACAACGGCAAACCTGAATATACTTGCTTTATCGTGGAAAAGGGCACCCCGGGATTCAAGGCCGTCCCCATGCATAAAAAAATGATGTGGCGGGCCTCCAATACGGCAGAACTCTACTTTGACAATGTCCGGGTACCCAAGGAAAACATTCTGGGTAAACGGGGCGACGGTTTTCATCAAATGCTGCAAACCCTGGACGGCGGACGTCTGTCCATCGGTGCCATGGGACTTGGCGGTGCCCAGGGTGCCTATGACCTGGCACTGAAATATGCAAAGGACCGGGAACAATTCGGTCAACCCATTTCAAAATTCCAGGCCATTGCCTTCAAGCTTGCAGACTGCGCCATGGAAATTGAATGCGCCAGAAACCTTATGTACAAAGCCTGTTGGCTCAGGGGCGAAAATCGCCCGTTTGAAAAGGAAGCAGCCATGGCCAAACTGTATTGTTCTGAACTCATGGGCCGTGTGGCCAATCATGCAGTGCAGATCCACGGTGGTTATGGATTGATGAAGGAGTATAATGTAGAACGATTTTACCGGGACCAGAAACTCCTTGATATTGGGGAAGGAACTTCAGAAGTTCAGAGAATTGTTATTTCTCGACACATTGGGTGCTGAGCAAACTTTTTACTTAAAGAGGGGTCAAATGCAAAAACCTGACATCAAAATAGGCAAAACAACCATTGGTAACATCGTAGACATGCTGGCGAACGACTTGGGAGACAACAGTGCGCTGGAATATTTATCCCTGGATATCAAGTATAATTTCAGGGAATTCAGGGACATTTGTGATCAAGTTGCCAAAGGCCTCATGGCACTTGGCATCCAACGGGGAGAAAAGGTTGCCATCTGGGCAAACAATCTTCCCGAATGGGTTTATACCCAATACGGCAGTGCCAGAATGGGTGCTGTTCTGGTGACTGTGAACACCAGCTATAGAAGTGCCGAACTGGAATATCTTCTGGAACAGTCCGATGCCACCACCATTATTCTCACCGGTGGGGTCAGGGAAGCAGATGAATACATTAAGGTTATAAATAAAGTGTGCCCCACCCTCAAAGACAGTGAGCCCGGAAAACTTGACAATCCCAAGCTGCCGTTCCTGAAAAAAATAATTTATCTTGGAAAAGATAAAATCCCCGGCATGTACAACTGGGATGAGGTTCTGGAAATGGGTCAAAATGTTTCCGATGCAGCGCTTAAACAACGGTTGGATTCACTGGAACCCGACGACGTAATCAACATGCAGTACACCTCCGGCACCACCGGTTTTCCTAAGGGTGTCATGCTTTCCCACACAAATCTCATCGGCAATGCCATGAGCATGGCCTCATGCATGAATCTGACCCCCGATGATGCCATGTGCATTCCCGTTCCATTCTTCCACTGCTTTGGATGCGTCATCGGTACACTTTGCTGCATGGTATCCGGTGCTACTATGGCACCTGTGGTGGCATTCAACCCGGTGGATGTGCTTAAAACCGTGGAAGCCTCCAAGTGTAACGCCCTGCTGGGTGTTCCCACCATGTTCATCGCCGAATTTGAGGAAATGGATAAAAACAGCTATGACACGTCAAGCCTCCGAACCGGTGTCATGGCTGGCTCCACCTGTCCCGTAGAGGTCATGAAACGCGTTATAAAAGACATGGGTGCCGGTGAGATGACCATTGTATACGGTCAGACGGAATCCTCTCCGGGTATAACCCAGACCCGCGACAAAGACTCCCTTGAACTTAAAACATCCACTGTGGGCAAGGCGCTGCCCAATGTAGAAGTAAAAATTGTTGATCCCATCACCAACGAGGACATGCCCGTCAACGAGCAAGGAGAACTTTGCACACGTGGATACCATGTCATGAAGGGATACTACAAAATGGAAGAGGCCACAGCCCAGGCCGTTGATAAAGACGGCTGGCTCCACACGGGTGATCTTGCCACCATGGATGAAAACGGATACTGCAAGATTACCGGACGTATCAAAGATATGATCATCCGTGGCGGTGAAAATATCTACCCAAGGGAAATTGAAGAATTCCTGTATCGTTTTCCCAAGGTTAAAGATGTCCAGGTGGTGGGCGTTCCCGACACAAAATACGGGGAAGAAGTGGCTGCCTTTATTCAGCTCAAACCAGGCGAAACGAGTACTGACGAAGAGGTTAAAGCCTTCTGTAAAGATCAAATTTCCTTTCACAAAATTCCAAGATTTGTATTTTTCGTCGATGACTACCCCACCACAGCCAGTGGTAAAATCCAAAAATACAAATTAAGAGATATGGCCACTGAAACACTTGATAAATAAATCTTAATGTGCATCACTTGCGGATTTTGAAAATTCAAATAACCGCCACGGGCGGACCGTATGCTGATCCGGTTCCGCCCACAACAAAGTATGAAAATTTATCCGGTTTACCGGGATTTTCTTATAGAAACGACCATGGCAGATCTATCTGCCGCAACAAACAATTGAAAAGCAAACCATGGATAAGGTGTGGACATTTGTTTTACATTTTTCCACAAACCCAGCACCCAGTAACCGCTTTTTCATAATAAGAAGGAGGTAATCGTGGATCGTGAGACTGTTTTGCTAACTGAAGAAAGGGGAAGCGCCGTTGTCCTGACTTTGAATCGCCCCAAAGCCATGAATTCCCTCAATTTTGATATGCTAAATGCCGTTAAAGAGCAAGTGAATGCGCTGCAATACCGTTCGGACATTCGCACCGTAATTCTAACCGGTGCCGGTGACCGGGCTTTCTGTGCCGGAGCAGATTTAAAGGAACGGGCCACACTGTCCCAGGATGAGGTAAAAAAATTCATCCTCACCATCAGAAATCTTCTCACATCCATACAGCACCTGAACAAGCCGGTGATCTCCGCTGTAAACGGCATTGCTCTGGGCGGAGGCACTGAGCTTGCCCTGGCATCGGATATCCGCATTGCATCCCAGACTTCCGTCATGGGCCTCACCGAAACACGCCTGGCCATTATCCCGGGCGGGGGAGGCACCCAGAGACTGCCTCGCATCATCGGGGTGGCCAAGGCCAAGGAGCTTATTTTCACCGGTCGCAGGGTGGATGCCAATGAGGCCCTTGCCATAGGCCTTGTCAACAAGATATGTCCCCCGGAAAAACTCATGGATGAATGCATGGCCATGGCGGACATGATTGCAGAAACCGGACCCATTGCCGTAGAAATGGCCAAGTATGCCATAAACCAAGGCATTGAAACTGATCTTGCCACAGGCCTTGCCATTGAATCCAATGCCTATAGGGTCACCATCCCCACCGAAGACAGAACTGAGGGGCTCACCGCATTCAGAGAAAAAAGAAAACCGGTCTACAAAGGAAAATAGGTGAAAAACACATGAGTGAAAACAGAACTTTCTGGGAAAATGAAGAGGCAAAGCTTGCCGAGCGTCAATACGAGGCCATCTGGCCCGGCGGACAAAAAGCCGTGGACCGGCTGGCCAAAAAGAACAAACGTCCGGTGAGGGATCTGATACAGGATCTCATTGATCCGGGAACCCAATTTTTTGAGCTGTCCCTGCTGGCGGGTTTTGGCATGAATTACCCAGGGATACCAGATGTGCCCTGCGGCGGCATTGTCACAGGCCTTGGTAAAATCCACGGCAACTGGACCATGATTCTGGGCAATGACTCCCGGGTAAAGGCAGGGACCTATTTTCCCATTACTTTAAAAAAACATATGCGGGCCCAGGCCATTGCTGAAAATTGCGGGATCAACTGTGTTTATATCGCAGACTCCGGCGGGGCATTTCTGCCCATGCAGGTGGAGGTGTTTCCAGATGATCAGCATTTTGGCTCGCTTTTTTATAACATGGCCCGAATGTCCGCCAAGGGACTGAAACAGATCACCATGAGCACCGGTGGTAACACCGCTGGCGGGGCCTACATTGTTTTTATGGCCTGTGAATCCATCATGATCGACCAGCAGTCATTTTCCTTCCTGGGTGGACCGCCCCTTGTGAAAATGGCCACCGGTGAAACCATTTCTGCCGAAGATCTCGGTGGAGCCAGAACCCATACCCAGATTTCAGGCGGCGCGGATCATCTGTGCACAGACCAGGCAGATGCTGTGGCCCGGGTACGGGATATCCTGTCATTAACCAAACCCCAGACCATCAACCTACACCGATATCAGGAACAGGAACCGGCCGTACCTGCGGATTCCATTTACGACCACATACCGGTAAACTTCGGCCAGAGTATTGATACCCGAAGCATAATAGAGTGTATTGCCGACGGCAGCGTGTTTCTGGAATATAAAAAAGATTATGCCCTGGGAAAGGCAAGTAACATTCTCACCGGCAAGATAAGGATAAAAGGCCTTCCAGTGGGTGTGGTTGCCTCCAACGGAGTGGGGATTATCTTCCATGAAGCCGCACGAAAAGCTACGGAATGGATTGTGCGATGCAGCCAGGAAAAAATACCACTGCTCTTTATCATGAATGCTCCGGGATTCATGGTGGGTTCCGAAGCCGAGCACGCCGGAATCGGAAAATACGGTGCAGATCTGGTACGAGCCGTATCCTGTGCCCAGGTACCCCGAATTCAACTGGTCATAGGGCCTGACAATGGCGCTGCCAATTACGGCATGTGTGGCCGGGCCTATCGACCCCATTTTCTTTTTTCCACCATGCGATCCCGTACCTCAGTGATGAGTGGAAAAAGTGCAGGCGGGGTTCTTCTCTCCATTGAAGAAGGCAAAAGAAAACGTTCAGGTAATCCCATGACCCAGGAAGAAAAGGATGCCTTCCAGACAAAAATGATTGAAAAATACGACGGAGAAGCCCATCCTTTCTATTGTTCAGCACGCCTTTTAAATGACAGGGTGCTTAAGTTTTCTGAAATCCGGGATTGGCTGGGCATGGGCTTTGAGGTAAGCCTGCTCAAGGAAATCGGTGATCCGGCCTTTGGTAATTTCAGATTTTAACCCATGACGACTGTACCCGTTTGCTTCATATCAAAAATAGTACCCATTTACCCATTTACCTGATTTTATTAAACAGCCATAAGGAGCCATTATGACTGAATACGATATGTGGAAAATTTTTCCAAGGATGCCAAAAGAAGTAATCATCGGAGATATAACCGTGCGGGATGGATTTCAACATTCAGAAAAATTCATCTCCACCGAAGCCAAAAAGTTCTATCTTGAAGAGCTCATTTTTGCAGGATGCCGCAACATTGAAGTCACCAACCTCGGCAACCCCTATCTCATGCCCCAATTCAGTGATGCCGAAGAATTGTTAACCTATGTTCGGGGGGATCTTTTTAAAAAGAAATGTACCCGGCGAGGCATCAACGTGGATGACATCTGCTTTACAGCCATCACCATCAGGGAAGGTGCTGTTGACAGAGCCATTGAACTCAAAGAAAAAGGCATTGGACCTGATCGCCTTTTGATGATGGTGTCCACCGAAGAAGAACACCATTATGCCAACTCCGGCACCTCCCTTCCCAATTACTGGAAAGAATGCGAACGATGCATTAAAAAATGCAATGATGCCGGCATGAAAATGTGCGGCACGGTGAGCACCATCTGGGGCAGCCCCATCGGCGGTGCCACGGATATGAAAGACGCTGTTAAATTCACCAAACGCTGGCTGGACATCGGTGCCCACGATGTGGAGCACGCTGACCATGACGGCAGCGCATCTGCTGCCGACGTATATCGCTATTTTTCAATGGTTCTGGATGAACTGCCCGATGTAAATCTCCACATTGCCCACTTCCATGAGACCAAACGGGTAGCCTCTGCCTCTGTTCTGGCAGCTCTCCAGGCGGGTATCAGAAATTTTGAAGCCACCCTGGGCGGCCTGGGCGGGCAGCCTGCCAACTTTCTGGATGACAGACCCATCAAGGGTACCGGCGAATATTACTATGATGACCCGAGATACGTGGGCCTTATCTGTCTTGAAGATACCCTGGTACAGGTGGATGAAATGAATATCAAACATGGCTGGGATGTGGATCGGGTGCTGTGGCTGGGCAAACAGCTGGAGCGAACAATGGGATATCGCCTGCGAAGTGAAGCCATGATCAACGGCAGAACCTTAAAAGAAGGTCACATGCATTACGCCAGACCCGGATTAAAAAAACTCAAAGAAAAACTGGGTGAAAAACCCGATCAGCTTCTGCCCGATGGATGGGTATAAAAAAGGAGATAACATGAAAAAAGAGGAAACTACCCCCCACATCAATGTGGATTATTTTGAAGACCTCACCGGTAATATAGATGACGGACCTTCGGGAGATGTCAAGGAAGTGGGGACACGCATTAAAGAATTGAGGGAAAAAAAGGGCATCTCCTTGAAAGACCTTGCCAACCTCACCGGATTTGATGAGGAACGGCTGGCAAATATTGAAAAAGGCGTGGTAAAACCCCAGCTGGGAACCGTAATGAAATTATCCAGAGCCCTGGACAGTGCCCTTGGACGTCTGGTGTCCGGCGTGGGAGACAAGCTTTACTCCATCACCCGCAGGGAACAAAGAAAAAAGATCTCCCGCTCCACCTCTCCCAAGGGAGAAAAGAATCTTTATACTTACATGAGCCTGGCCCCAGAAGTTCAGGGACGTCACATGGAAGCCCTCATTGTGCAGCTCGAAGAGAGCCCGGCCAAAGAAGTCTCCGTGCACAATGGTGAAGAGTTTATTTATGTTCTCGAAGGCACGGCCCTTTTACACATTGGCGAAGAATCATTTGACCTGGGACCCGGAGACAGTGTGTACTATCTGTCCACAACCCCCCATCAGATAATGGCAAAACAGGGCAAGGCCACCATTCTTGCCGTTCTTTATGAATAACAACAGCGTCGGTTACCGACAAACCTGACAATGAAACTGGCATAATGCCGCCCCCGACGGGAGTCCTGACCGGAACGGTAACGTCAGGGGCGGCATTTTCATGTAAATAAGGAGCAAATCATGGCAAAATGTTTATGGACGCCATCCCAGGAGCGAATCGAGCAAACCAACATGTACCGCTTCATGCAGGTGGTCAACGATAAATTCGATAAAAATTTCAACGACTACGACGCCCTTTATCAGTGGTCCACGGATAACCTTGCAGATTTCTGGGCCACCATGTGGAATTTTGCCGGTATTAAAGCCTCCAAGCCCTATGATCAGGTCATTGATGATCCCGGAAAAATGCCCGGGGCCAAATGGTTTGAGGGGGCAAAACTCAACTTTGCAGAAAACCTGCTGCGCAGAAGAGATGATAAACTTGCCCTGATTTTCAGAGGGGAAGACAAAATCAGAAGAACGCTTACTTATAAGCAGCTCTATGATGAGACCTCCCGGGTGGCAGCATCCCTTAAAGCAGCTGGCATAAAACCCGGCGACAGGGTGGTGGGGTTTGTGCCCAATATGCCCGAGTCCATCATCGCCATGCTGGCCGCCACAAGCCTCGGAGCCGTGTGGTCGTCTTGTTCTCCGGATTTCGGCATCAAGGGCGTACTGGATCGTTTCGGCCAGACCCGGCCCCGGATTCTTTTCACAGCGGACGGCTATTTCTTCAAGGGCAAACCCCTGGACAGCCTGGAAAAAATTGCCGGCATTATCCAAGAACTTCCCTCCATTGAAAAAATTGTGGTGGTTCCCTATGTCAGTGACGCCCCGAACATCAGCGTACTGCCCAATGCCGTTCTGATGGATGACTTCAAGGCGGAAAAACCAGAAGAAATCCAATTTGAACAGCTTGACTTTGACCATCCCCTTTACATCATGTACTCATCTGGAACCACCGGACTTCCCAAGTGTATGGTCCAGAGTGGTGGCGGGGTGCTTATGCACCAGATCAAAGAGTTAATGCTCCACACGGATCTTAAGGAAGAGGACACCATCTTTTACTTTACCACCTGCGGATGGATGATGTGGAACTGGCTGACCGCTTCCCTTGCCACCGGGGCCACCCTGGTGCTGTTTGACGGCAACCCCTTTCATCCCGGACCCGATGCCCTGTGGCACATGGCCCAAGAGGAAAAAATCACCGTGTTCGGCACCAGTGCCGGTTACATTGCGGCCCTGAAAGCTGCCGGGGTCAAGCCCGGTAAAAACTTTGACCTTTCCGCCATGAAGGCATTGCTCTCCACGGGCTCGCCCCTTTCCAAAGAAGATTTTCAATTCATCTATGATGAAATAAAATCCGACATGCAGCTGGCATCCATCTCCGGCGGTTCGGATCTTAACGGCTGCTTTGCCCTGGGAAACCCCATGGGACCGGTTTATTCCGGCGAACTCCAGTGCCGGGGCTTGGCCATGAAGGTGTTTGCCTATGACGATGATGGCAACCCCATGGTGGGTCAGCAGGGAGAACTGGTGTGTACAGCCCCCTTCCCTTCCATGCCCATTTACTTCTGGAATGACGAAGACGGCTCCCGGTATCACTCGGCCTATTTTGAAACCTATCCCGGCATCTGGGCTCACGGCGATTTCATTGAAGTCACCGAACGGGGCGGTGTCATCATGTACGGCCGGTCCGATGCCACTTTGAACCCCGGGGGTGTCCGCATCGGCACCGCAGAAATCTATCGACGTCTGGAACAGATGGAAGAACTCAAGGACAGCGTGGTGGTGGGACAGAACTGGAACAACGACGTTCGGGTGATTCTTTTTGTCACCCTTGCTGAAGGACAAACCCTCACCGACGAACTTGTGGCAAAAATCAAGAAGGACATCCGCAACAATGCCTCCCCCCGGCATGTACCTGCCAAAATCATACAGGTACCGGACATTCCCTATACCTTGAACATGAAAAAAGTGGAGCTGGCCGTTAAAAAAGTAATCCATGGCCAGGAAGTGAAAAACAAAGATTCCCTTAAGAATCCGGAATCCCTGGATTTTTTTGAGCATATTTCGGAGCTCCAGGAATAAGACTACCATGAAGTAAAACAAGATGAGGCGTTTTTTTATGCCTATACGAGAAAACTCAAAGAAACGGCATCATCAAAGAACAGACAAAAAAATCTCAGATTTTGACAAACAATAAAAAAGCGGGTAGCTTGGATCCCATTATGCGTTTATATATATTCTATAAGCCCGGGGCCTCAGTACCCGCTTTTTCATATAGAAAGGAGTCAACATGTTCATCAACGGTCAATGGATCACATCAGAAACCGGAAAAACGTTCACCGTATTAAATCCCGCCACCGGTGATGTCCTTGCCACGGTCCCCGACGGCGGAGCAAAAGAAGCACAAACGGCAGTTAAGGCAGCCCATGAGGCCTTCTTTACCTGGTCTGTTCAGACGGCCTACCAGCGCTCGGAATTTCTTTACCGTGCCCATGGATTGATGATGGACAACCTGGAACACCTGGCCCAGGTGATGACAAAGGAACAGGGAAAACCCATCAAAGCGGCCCGCAACGAAGTAAAATACGGGGCTGATTTCCTGCTGTGGTTTGCCGAAGAGGCCAAGCGAGTGTATGGCAGAACCATTCCATCCGCAAGATCGGATCAGCGGTTCATGGTGTTGAAGCAGCCCGTGGGGGTCGTGGCTGCCATCACTCCCTGGAATTACCCGGTGTCCATGATCACGCGGAAGGTGGCCCCGGCTTTGGCTGCGGGATGCACCATTGTGCTCAAACCCGCCGAAGCCACACCCCTTTGTGCCATTGAAATGTTCAAAATCCTGGAAAAGGCAGGGCTTCCACCGGGGGTTGTCAACCTGGTAACGGCCCTTGACCCCGTACCCGTGGGTGAGGTTTTTATCTCAGATAAACGGGTTCGAAAACTGACTTTCACCGGCTCCACCACGGTGGGTAAACACCTGGCCCGGGGGGCAGCATCTCGGATGAAACGCGTTTCCATGGAATTAGGTGGACATGCACCTTTCATCGTATGCAAAGATGCCGATCCGGTTCACGCCGCCAAGGGGCTCAGCTTGGTGAAATTCTTAAACACCGGCCAGGCCTGCATCAGCCCCAATCGTATTTTTGTCCATTCTTCCATGAAAGAACCATTTCTGGCAGAACTTTCAAACCGGGTGGCCCGGATGAAGGCCGGGGAAGGTACCCTGCCAGGTGTCAGCATCGGCCCCCTTGTTAATGCCAGAGCCGTTGAGAAAGTGGACCGTCAGGTGAAAGAGGCCCTGAACAAAGGGGCTGAGCTTATCACCGGTGGATTCAAAATGCTGGAAGATGGTCTTGATAAAGGACATTTTTACGCCCCCACCATTATTTCCGATATCACTAAAGAGATGCTGATTTACAGGGAAGAAACCTTTGGTCCGGTAGCCCCGGTCATTATTTATGACGAGGAAAAAGAGCTTCTGACCATGGCCAATGATACCCACTATGGCCTGGCCGCCTATGTATACACCCAAAATCTGTCCAGGGCTATGCGTTTTTTTGAAGGGCTCCACTTCGGCATCATCGGCATAAATGATATTAATCCGACATCGGCCGCTGCCCCCTTTGGGGGAATGAAAGAAAGCGGCATGGGAAGAGAAGGGGCCATGGAAGGCATAGAAGAATATCTTGAAACCAAGCTGGGAGGGTTTTCAATATAACCCACATGCCAGACTATCCTGTCACAACGAAAAATGGAAATGGCATTACTGCATTTTAAAACGTCCAGGAGGACCAGTGAAATGAAAATAACACAATGGATATTTCGTATGACCGGACTCCTGATGATCTGCATGGGGTGCAAAACCCCGGAAATCGGGTTAACCCCGGCGGGATTGCGCCCCTGCCCGGACCGCCCCAATTGTGTGAGCAGCCAGGAAAATAACGACGAACACAAGATTCTTCCCCTGACATATTCCACAGACAAAGAAACGGCATATGCAAAAATCAAAAAGATAATTTCACACCAGAAAAATGCACATATTGTGGCGGAAAATGCCGATTACATACATGTGACGTTCAAGTCAAAAATAATGGGATTTATGGATGACATGGAATTCTGGTTCCCCAGAGACCAACAGTTAATTCACCTGCGCTCGGCATCACGGGTGGGATATTCCGATTTTGGTGTGAACAAAAAACGGGTGGAAACCATCCGCAACCTTTTTACAGAATAACGGCCCATGGCAAAAATCCCCCCCCGAGCTCTGTTATCCTTTGTTTGCTCCGGCCTCATTTTTCTGGTTTTATTATGCGCTTGCACTCCCCCCCGTGAACAGGACATTGCACCGGAAAACAGAAACGGCATCACGGAAAACGAAATCCGCATCGGCTCCTCCCTGGCCCTGGGCGGCCATGCCGGATACCTTGGCACTCAGATGCTGCAGGGCGCCATGTCCTATCTCCGGCACGTCAATGAACAAGGAGGAATCCACAACCGAGAAATCACCATTATTGCCTTGGATGACCGCTATAATCCCACCCAATGCCTTTACAATACCCAGCAGTTGATTCTCGAACAAAAGGTTTTTGCCCTGTTCTGCTATGTGGGAACCCCCACCACGGTACGGATTATTCCCCTGGTCAACGAAGCCCGGATTCCCCTGGTGGGCATGTTCACCGGTGCCAATCGTCTGCGACAACCGGTGAACCGGTATCTCATCAACATCCGGGCCTCCTATTACCAGGAAACCCGGGCGGCGGTGGATTTTATTGTCAAAGAAAAAAAATTGGATCAGGTGGCCGTGTTTTATCAATATGACGAATACGGATTTGATGGTCTCCGGGGTACGGAAATTGCCCTTAAAAAACACGGACTCGTCCCGGTGGCCAAGGGCTCCTATGTCCGAGGTACGCTTGACATTGACGCAGGCCTTGAAAAAATCATTGCCTCCAATGCCCAAGCCGTTATCATGATCGGTACCTACGATTCCTGTGCTAAATTCATCAACCGTGCCCGGGCGCGTCACTTTTCTCCTCTGTTTCACAATGTCTCTTTTGTGGGCTCCAAGGAACTGGCCAGACGACTGGGGGAAAATGGCGAAGGCGTCATGGTCACCCAGGTGGTGCCCCCACCCACCGTTGATTCTGATGCCCCTGCCCTGCCCGGGGTAAAAGAGTACCTGGCATTGCTTAAAAATTACTACCCCCGGAGTCGACCCAGTTTTGTGGGGCTTGAAGGATATCTCAACGCCAGAATACTGGTGGAGGGCATCACCCGGGCCGGGTCGGACATCACCCGGGAAAAATTCATTAAGGCCATTGAATCCATCGATCAGTATGACCTTGGCATACAAAATCCTCTCTCTTTTGGAAAAAATGACAACCAGGGGCTTAACGATGTTTATTATACCATTATCCACAACGGAGAACTGGTGCTGATAAAATGAACCATTTCAACCGCCTCAGCCTTAAAAATAAAATCTTTGTTTCCTGCCTGGGATTCATTCTTCTGGTGAGTTTTTTCATTGCCCTTTTTACCCGTTCCCTTTTAATCACAGGTCTCACCGGAGAGTTAAAAAAAAGAGGCATCGGCATTGCCCAGGGCATTGCCGACAGCGCCAGGGTGTATATCCTGACAAAAAACCGTGCGGAACTAACCGCCATTGCCTATGATGCAAAGCTTGGCAATCGCAAGGATATCATCACATATCTCATCATAAGCGATAACCGGGGCAATATCCTGGCCCACACATTTACCACGGGCTTTCCACACCACATTGCCACCTTTGTGAGAAATCAGGATTTTGAAAGGGAAAATATCACAAGCATGGATGTGAACCATCAATCAATGTTTCATGTGGTGGTACCGGTGAAAGAGGGCATTTATACCATCGGTTCCGTGCAGGCTGGCCTTGACAAGGGTCACATTGAAAAACTCATCTCCGATCTGCGCTTGCTTTTTTTAAGTTTTCTTTCCATGGTCACTGTTGTTTTCTTTTTTCTAAGCCATCGCCTGGCCCTGCACATCACCAAGCCTGTCTCCTCCCTAATCCGGTACACAGACCAGATCACCCGGGGAAATTTTAATATCCTTTTTGAAAACGATGGTGTTAAAAACAATTGGAACCCCGGAGTCAGGGACGATGAAATATCAAAGCTGACCAACTCGTTTATAAAAATGACTTCCCGGCTGAAACTGTCCACCAACAGGTTAAAGGAATCCCAGAAGAAATACCATGCCATGTTCAGAAGCGGACCCAACCCCATATTTGTGGTAAAAAAAGAATCCTTTGCCATCATGGATGCCAATCCCAATGCCACGGAGATGTTCGGTTACGAACGACGGGAACTGCTTGGCATGAGCCTTTTTTCCATTGGAGATCTAAATGAAACCTCCTTTACCCATAAATACTCCGAAGGCGAAACCATGGTAATCAGTTCCAAGGTGAAGTTCTATAAAAAGAATGGAGATTTTCTATTTGTCAATATCCATGCCAGTCCATCGGAATATCGAAACAAACCGGTTCTTATCGTGGCAGCAACGGACATCACCGAACTTGTGGAAAAGGATTCCCAACTGATCCAGGCCAGCAAAATGACCAACCTGGAAAAAATGTCCGCCGGTATTGCCCATGAAATCAATCAACCCCTCAATGCCATCAAAATGGGCAGTGAATACCTGTGCATGATGAAAGAAAGGGGTCAGATCGTAGAAGAAGATGATCTGAATATGGTGTTAAGCCAAATCAGTACCCAGGTATCCCGGGCTACTGAAATCGTGGGGCGGCTGAAAACCTTTTCCAGAAAAGCAGATTTTTCAAGGGAAGTAATCCAGATCAATGACTGCGTCCGGGCGGTAAACAAAATCATCGGCAGGCAGATCACCCTTCAAAACATAGATCTCATACTGGATCTGGCCCAATGGCTACCCCCGGTTCTGGCCCACAACAACAGAATGGAACAGGTGATATTCAATCTTGTCACAAACGCAAGGGATGCCATCAATGAGCGCATTGAAAAAAAAAAGGATATTGACAGGGGCATCATCACTGTGAGTACATTCTTTGATGAGCGCACCGTGGGTCTTGCCATTGCCGACAACGGCAACGGCATTGACCCGAAACACAGAGATCTCATATTTGAATCCTTTTACACCACCAAGGAAATGGGAGAAGGATTAGGGTTGGGACTTTCCATTATCCAGGGCATCATAAAGGACTATAATGGAACCATCCATGTGGAGAGTTCACCGGGCTCTGGTTCGGTTTTTAAAATTATTTTCCCGGCTCATGGTTGAACTGGGCCTGATCATCCGGTTTTAAGGAAAAATAGATGAAAATTTTAGTTGTAGACGATGAAAAACCCACCCTGTCCATGTTTAAGCTATTTTTAACGGCCTATGGATATGATGTGTACATTGCAGAAGACGGAGAAAAAGGGCTGGAAATTTTTAAACAGATTGCTCCGGACATTGTATTTACGGATATCAAAATGCCGGGCATGGATGGCCTGGAAGTTCTTTCCCGCATCAAACAGACAAAAATTGCCTCACAGGTCATTATCATCACCGGTCACGGAGACATGGAAAGGGCATTGGAGGCCCTGGATTTAAATGCCTCTGATTTCATCAATAAACCGGTGGAACGTCAGGCACTGAATGCGGCCCTGGCCCGGGCAGAAAAAAGAATTGCCCTGCCCTGTGACTTCCCGGCAAAATTAACCGTAACGACAAGGGATGTTCTGCTTATCATATCCATTAAAGGTAAATTATCGGCAGGTGCGGAACCATATTTTCTTTCACATATTTCACTGAAATCCTTGAAAAACATTCAACAGGTTCAACTGGTGATGGATGATAGTTTTTCCATTGACCGCCGGGGCATCGCCCTTTTAATGCAGGTTCTGCAGACCTTAAAGCAGCAGCAGATTTCCATAGTCATGGAAAACCTGACCTGCAATTATGCACGGATATTTAAAATGGCCGGTATGGATAAAATGGCAACTTTAAACGAAACCCCGGCCGAGGACTAAGCCCCAAAGGGTATCAAGATGAACCCAAACCGTCCCCCCAAAAGTTCCCATGCCGTCCAGCGCCTGCGCCTGTTCCAGGTTCTGGACAGCCAGTCTCATAAGCAAAATTTTATTATCACCGGACAGGCAGCCCAAGGTAAATCCACCCTTGTGGCCACATACCTTGAACGATCCCGGGAACAAGCGCTGTGGTTTCATCTTTCCAAGGATCATGGTGACCATGCCAAACTCTTTGATCTTTTACTCCAGGGTATTAAAGAAACATACAGCCTGACCCCGGAAATGGCATCCCCAGGAGAAATCCCACACACAACCCTTGGCACGGGCGGCACGAACAGGGAACTTTTGCGTCACATGGAAAGTCTTTCCGTGATGCTGAAAAACTTCACCCGGCCCCTGATCCTGGTGCTGGACGACTTTGAATCCCTTCAAGAAAACGATTCTGGCTTTCAACTGATCAAACATATTCTTGATCAGCATTTTAACGGGCTTAAAATCTTTGTTCTGTCACGGCGCATGCCCCGGCTTGACCTGAAGCTTTTCAAGATGGAAGGACACACCATGGTATTGGGCAATAAAGACCTGGCATTCACCATGGCGGAAACCCGGCAGTTTTTTGCCGGAAAACCTGTAATGAGCCCCGATGATATTAAAAAAATCCTGAAAATTACCGACGGATGGGCAGGAGGACTTGCCCTGGTGTCCCAGTCCCTTGACAGGTTCAACAACATTGACACACTTCCCGAACGATTGACATGGGAGGTTTTCAATTTTTTTTCCCGGGAGATCTACCAGAGCCTTGCCCCGGCCATCCGCAATTTTTTAATGAAAACCGCCGTGCTTGACACCATTGATCCCGAAGTGGCAAATTATATTTCTGCCTCCCATGACGCCTTTGATGTGCTGTGGGAGCTTGAGAAAAGAAACCTTTTTATCCAGCGCATTGATTCCGGAGGTAAATGGCCGGCATTTAAATATCATAAGCTGTTCCGGGAATTTTTATTACAGGATCTATTGAACGCAAAGGGAGATGAAACCATTCAACAGCTCAACCGGAAAGCTGGTCAATTTTACTGGAACAAAAAAGACCACGAGCTTGCCATGGATTATTTTTTAAAATCCAGTGCCTTTACGGAAATTGCCGACATCATTAAAATAAAGGGAACCGATTACCTCATCAAACAAAAAATATCACGTTTGAAAAAATGGATGGATTCCCTGCCCGAAGAAATGAACAAAAATGATCCCTGGCTTTTATTTTACCGCACCATGACCCGGCGTATCCAGGGGGGAAAAAAAAATATCCGGGATCTTAAAAAAGCCATTTCACTTTTTGAGAAAAACCAGGATGTCCGGGGTATACTGCTAAGTGTGGGCTATCTCATTGAAGCTGCGGTGTTTGTTCGCCAGCCTTCACGTAAAATACGGGAGTGGATCAAAAAAGGAGAAAAACAGCTCCAGAGTATTGGCCGAAAAAATCGATACCCTTGGGCCAGGGCCC
Source organism: Desulfocicer niacini (assembly GCF_054657595.1). Taxonomy (NCBI): domain Bacteria; kingdom Pseudomonadati; phylum Thermodesulfobacteriota; class Desulfobacteria; order Desulfobacterales; family Desulfobacteraceae; genus Desulfocicer; species Desulfocicer niacini. The sequence continues at coordinate 49,023 of NZ_BAAHYK010000031.1, read as the reverse complement.
TGCTGTGGCAGGAGATAGGACTGGGATACATTGCCGGGGACGGCAACATCCCCAAAGGGATATCTGCCTGCAAAAATGCCATATTACTGGGAAGACAGATACACAATGAAGATCTGGTTCTCAATGCGTCCATTACCTTGACCTTCGGGTATGTACAGGCGGGAGATTTTGCCAATGCACAGCAAATGTTGTCAAAGATAAAAAACCTCACCAGCGAAGGCAGGCACCCGGAGTATCGGGCCTTGAAGGGTATTGTGGACATTGATTTTGCCCTTAAAAACGGTGAATTTGATGTTGCAAAGAATCTTCTAACCCGATCCGAATCCGATATTGATAAATTCGGTTTGATTTTTCTCTATCCAGGATTTGTGGAAGCAAAGGCCCTGTATCTTTTATATACAGGGCAATTTAATGATGCCCGGCAGATGGCAGAACATCTCAATGATTTCTCACTCCTGGAGGGAAACGAATTTTACAATGGTATTTCCCACCGCATCAAAGCCTTAAGTCACCTCCGGGAAAATGCCTGCATCCTGGCACAGGGTGAAATCAACAAGGCGCTAAAGGCTCTGGATCAGGTCCCCAAGGGAGATATCCATTATTTTCTCACCCAGCAGATGGCCGGAATTATCTTGTTTCGCAACAGGGCCTATGACCAGGCCCGGGATCGCCTGATACCTGTTCTGGAATACTTCCAGAGTATTTCTTCGGATCTTTGCACCTGTGAAACCTGTTTAATTCTGGGATTAATCGCCTGGGAACGAAAGGATGCAGACACGGCATTTTACCATTTGAAAAAGGGATATGAAAAGGCCTGTAGAGAAAATTATTCTTTTTTTCCCTTGATTGATGAACAGACGTTGATCAAGGCACTGATCCTTCTGACAGCCCATGGAAAACTCCCCCCCCTTGCCCCCTACCCCCTTGGCCTTTTCCTGAACCAAGAACCCATGCAGGTGATGAATGCCATGGACGACATTCTTACCCAATACAAGGCAAAGTATCAAGACAAACCCCTGGAAAATATGTACCCATTGTACAAAAGACTGCTACCACGGATCAGAATTGAAACATTGGGGCAATTCATCATCCAGCGAAATGATAAAATATTGGACCATAGAAGCTTTGGCGGCTCAAAACCCATCCTGCTGCTCAAGGCCATCATATGCAATGGCTCAAAGGACATACCCAAGGAAATCCTCATTGATAAGCTCTGGCCCGATGCCACGGCAAAGGCCGGGGAAAAAAATTTCAAAATAAATCTGCACCGTCTGAGAAAGGCCCTGGAACCCCAGCCCAAAAAAGAATTTGGTTATTCCTATATTATCCACAAGGCAGGCCTGGTTTCCCTGGATGGAGATATTGTAAGTCTTGATGTGGACGAATTCATGGCCTCTGGAGCCCTGGGCATGGCAAAAGAGCAGGAAGAGGCATTTGAAAGCGCCATCGAGTATTATGACCATGCCATGGAATTATACAAAGGCGATTATTTCAGTGAAGAACCTTACATTGAATGGATGGCCCGGAAAAGGGATTTTTTCAGAGCTAGATTCATGGAACTGATGCAGAAAAAAGCAAGGCTCCATGAAGAACTGGACCAGACGAACAGAGCCATTGCCTCCTGGCACCGCATCCTTGAAGTGGAGCCCTGCTTTGAAGCCGCCTACAGGAATTTGATGATTTTGTATGCCGATGCCGGACGAAAAAACAAAGCACTGGCGTTGTTCAGACAGTGCCGGGACATCTTATCAAAAGAGCTGGCAACGGAACCTGATGCCCGAACAGTGAGGCTGTATGATCATATTTTATCCAGATAATTACTCAAGAATGTAATTAAGCCCGAATGAGGAGAGCATGCATAGATTTGAAAAACATTATGTCCCCGCCGGCAGCTACTATGTTGGTAAGTCAGCGCCTTTAATACTGAAGGCCTGGCTGGGAACCTGTGTCGGGGTCGCCCTTTTTGATCCAAAAAGCAAAATCGGCGGAATGATTCATATACTGCTTGATAAGCCACCCGCACACGCGAAAAACCAGGATTATTCGAAATATGCCACAACCGGCCTGCCTGTTTTATTTGAGAAGCTGCTGGCCCTGGGAGCTTCAGCAAAACATATCGTCGCATGCATTGCCGGTGGTGCACTTGTGGGACCAATGCATAAATATGACTTGGAATTTGATGTTGGCGGGCGTACCATGGAACGTGTTGTGAATTTTCTCACAGAAAAACAAATACGCATAACAAAGTCAGAAAGCGGCGGTTTTTTCACCTGCGCCTTAAACCTCAATATGCAAACCTGGGAATGTACTATTGACCCCATTGTATTTGAAAATGCGACCCCCAGGGATCATATCCGGATATCGACTGTGGATGAGATCAAAGATTCCATGCAGAACCTCCAGCCCATCCCACAGGTTGCATTAAAAATTCTACGACTCATCAACGAAGATACGTATGATATATCCTTGCTCAGCTCAGAAATAAAACAAGATCAGGTGCTCAGCGCCCGCACCTTAAAGCTTTGCAATTCAGCTTTTTTCAAGAAACGTAAAAAAATAGAAACAATGGATCATGCATTGGTCTATCTGGGTCAGAAAGTATTGGTTAAATTTATAATTTCGTCTGCCTTAAACACTTTTTTTGAACAGACAGGTATGGGTTACTCCCTCTGCAAAGGAGGAATCTATCACCATGCCGTTGGAACAGCCATCATTGCTGAGAAAATTGCAGAAAAAACAGGAAAAGCGGATATGGCTCTTGCTTATACCGGAGGGTTATTGCATGATATCGGCAAAGTACTCCTGGATCAATTTATTCAAGAATCATTACCGTTATTTTACAGACAATTATTTGAACAAGGAAAAGATTTTCAAGAAGCTGAAAAAAAGATCCTCGGAATCAATCACTGCCAAGCGGGAAGTCTCCTTGCTCAGCAATGGTTTTTTCCGGAGTCACTCAAAGAGGTCATAACATATCACCACAGCCCAGAGAATACAGTCCATTACAAAACGCTTGTCCACATCATTTATCTGGCAGACCTCGTCATGTCAAGATTCCATGTTGGATTAGAAGTTGAACAGGTAAATACCGACCAGTTACCCCAAAGATTGGATACACTGGGTTTATCAATGAAATCATTTCAGGATATTATAGACATGCTTCCCGTCAAAGCATTGGAGCCATCCCCACGCATGGTCTCCATGGCCTAAGGAATTTAGAGTGTAGCGCTTCGAGGAGGTTAAACCCAATTTATATGAAATATTATCTTTTATTGATTGCTTCAGTCATTGTTTGTGCCTTGTTTGTGATTGGATTTCCAAATTTATTATTAAAACGAACACGACGCGTTAAGGCAAAATCACTTCATCAGGATAATTTTATAGTGAACAACCTCCTTGAAGGCATTCCGATTCCCACCTTTGTGGTTGATAAAAATCATGTGGTAACCCATTGGAACAAGGCCTGCGAATCATTAACAGGGAAAAAGTCAGTTGAAATGGTGGGGACTAAAGACCATCCCAAGGCATTTTATGATGCTCAATCATATTCAATTGCTGACTTGTTGCTGGATAATGCTCTTAGCAAAACCATACAGAGGCACGGCAATGGAATATACAAAAAGTCATCTACAATGGCAGGGGCATACGAAACAGAAATTTTCTGCAGGCACCTTGGCATTAACGGAAAATGGCTTTATGGATCAGCAGTTTTAGTCAAAGACGAAAGCGGTAATATAAACGGTGCCATTGAAACCTGGCAGGATTTAACGGAATCAAAACAGCTGGAAAGGCAACTTATTCAGTCACAAAAAATGGAGGCCCTCGGTACCCTTGCCGGCGGTATCGCCCATGATTTTAACAATATTTTATCCATGATAATTGGATATGTGGATCTGGCGATTTTCAACCTGCCAGAAGACTCACCACTGAAAAATAGTATAAAACCAATACTTTCTGCTGCCAACCGAGGAAAAGGACTGGTCAAACAGGTTCTAACATACAGCCGCAAGGCTGAAATCAAAACAGAACCCCTTCTTGTCCGTCCATTAGTGGAAGAAACACTTGAGCTTTTTACCATCTCCTTACCAGCAAATATTACAATAAACAAAATCATACAGTCCAATGCGATGGTAATAGCAGATCCATCCCATATCCACCAAATTGTCATGAATTTATGTACCAACGCTCTCCATGCAATGAAAGACACGAATGGAAGTTTGACTGTGGCCCTGGAGGATATACAGGTGGATGAAAATCAGGTCAGCCATGAACTATGCCTGATACCTGGAGAATTTGTCAAATTAACCGTTGCCGATACAGGTCATGGAATCCCCACAGGTATCCAGAACAAAATTTTAACCCCATTTTTTTCAACAAAAAAAAGGGGGGAAGGCACCGGCATGGGGCTGGCCATGACCCATGGAATCGTGCAGCAATATAACGGGATAATTATGTTTGACAGTGATCCAGGTAACGGTACGAGCTTTTACGTATATTTACCCAAATATATTGATCATCAGGATTAATTTATTTAAGCATGGTCACAATATAGGCCACTTTTGGGTGGGCTCACCAATTATCATGACGACCCGATGTAAAGATCAATCCAAATTTTTATCATTTTTTTATACCCACTATTGATCCCGAGCTCCAACCTGAATCTTTTAAAGCGTGGGGTGCAGAAGCCTTAAAAATTAATTTTTTCCAATTCATCCACAATCATTTTAAGATCCGGACGAACATTAATATCACCCACATGGACAAACCGAAGTTTACCGGTTTTGTCAATAAGGAAAAGAGCTCTGTCTGCCATGCCGTCGGATCGCAACACCCCATAGCGACGGCTGACATCGCCATGGGGCCAGAAATCTGATAACACATCAAACCAGAGTGTTCCCATCTCTCCGGTCCAGGCAAAAAGTGTGGGGATGTTATCCACACTTATACCAAGGACAATGGTATCTGCTCCTTCAAATATTTCCCGGGTAATATTGTAACCCGGCCATTGATCCGAACACACCGGCGTCCATGCCGCCGGAATAAAAGAAATCAGGACATTCTTTTTTCCCCGGAAGGACTTCAATGCAACGGATTTTCCTGAGACGGCGGGCAATTCAAAATCCGGGGCCATGTCTCCAACCTGAACCTTGAGCTGACTGTCCACGGGCAGTAATTTTCCCGGATCAAAAATTTTATTTCCAAATCCCAAGGAACCGGCCATGGCACTGCCAGTGAAACCCGCAAAAAGCATGAATAGTACCAGACATCCAAGCCTTCGATGTATCATGGACATGACTGTTTATTTCACTCCTGTTTTTTTACGTAACGACGGGGTAACGATGGGGTCAGGCTTGCGTTATTGGCATTATCAGTGCTTTTGGCATTTTAACAGGCTGGGTTCGATAACGTTAATAACACAAGCCGTTGGTCTGAAATTCAGATCCATATACGGCTATGATAATACCGGAAACATGGAAATGGCACCCCCATGATGATCACATGGGATCATTGCGCTTTTTTCAAAAGACTTTTAAGAAATACTTCCGGGTGGGGTGCATCCCCGGGACCGGAGTAGAACAGATCAAAATCACCCTTTTCATTGCGCTTCAAGCCAAAGAAATGAGGGGTTCTGACCTCTCCTATTTTTTTATGAATGACAAAATCGCCGTCACTGAAAAGGGGGAAGTCAATGGCATATTTCTTTCGGAAAAACTCAACTTCAAAGGCGGAATTGCCAGCACCAATGCCCACCAACCGGATACTTTTTCCCTGGGACGGCAGGGCCTGAATCAGGTAAAACAGGGTGTTGACATTGGCGGCCTCCCGCTGGCAGATGGGGCAATACATGGAAAATATTTCAATAATAACAATATCTGCCTTGATCTGCCCCAGAACAAAAGGTTCCCCATTCTCCAGCCCCAGATATTGGCGATGAACGTCACTTGCTGGCGCAGACAGTGAAAAATCAAGTGTCGGTTCACTCGCCTGCCCCGGAACAGGACCGCACCAGATGGTGAGGGTCAGCAGGATCAGGCATATGAATTCAATACATCTCATGGTCATCTCCCCAGAATAGTGTATTTTTTTATTTAAAAATGCCGATAGCAGCCCCCCCAAGGGCCGTCCGGTCCAGCCCGATCGGCCCCAAAGGCGATCAGCCCTTTTGCCCTGCCGGGCGTTAAGGAGCGCAGGCTGTTTGAGGACAAACCTGCCCGCAGTTCCTGCGCTTTAGACCGGCAGTGCAAAAAGGCCGCCGACGGTCCCGGGCTGGATCGGATGGCCGTTGGGGGCGTCATATTGCCATTTTCATCAGTTGTTATTCTCTACCAATAATATCAAATCCAGGCGCATAGTAGCGTCGTATCAGACAGCATTGATCGGAGAAGCGCCATTGGTGTACCCCTTTTCCCGGGCCTTGATATCAAGGTGCAGGGAAGAGACCATCTCAAGACCGGGGAAAAACGCACGCTCCATGTTCCTTAAATCCACCACCTTAATATATTGATGGCAATGATCACAGAGATTGACCCGGTATTCGGCCTCTTCATCGCTGAAAAAATAAAGCTGCATGTCTTTATCGGTATTTTCACAGAAAACACACCCCATTCTTCCCACAACCCATTGATGACTGCAGAAGGCGCACTTTAAATGGCGCTTACCAGTCTCATCAAAAAATGCCATGTCCGGCTGATTGCCACAGATGGGGCAATAGTTTTTTTTCATGTCCGGCAGGGGGGCAAGATAGCTTGCAAGCTGTTCTGAACAGGCCTGAATACTTGGCAGCATACCCGAATAGGTAAAAAACATAAGTTGTGTAACAAGAACCCCTGCCGTTTGGGCCTGTTCTGCCAGAACGGTTTCCTGATTATTTAAAATGGCGGTTACCACCTTTTCCAGTTCAATGGTTTTATCCGTCAGTGCTTTTTTCAGCAAACCCGCCGCCTCGGACAGTTCCGGAGCCAGCCCATGGGCCAGATCACAGAGTTTCAAAAACAACCGGGAGGTCTCTTCCATATCAATTAAAAAAGCGGAAGGATCTATTAAGGGTAACTGGTTTTTCTGTTTCAGGGCAAGTTGTTCGCGTTCAATAACAATGGGGGACAACATAATTTCACCCCGACTTTCTTCCTGGGCCAGAAATACCTGGCTGTAAAAGTCCAGGATAGGCTGGTAAACAGGTCTGATCTTTTTAATCACATCGGCGGTCTGTTTTATCTGGTCCATGGTGTTCATAGGGCATTCCTTGTTTCTTGTTATGTGGGGTTTTTATATGAAAAGGCAACCTCCAAGGCAACCTCAGCAGAGCCGCCCCCCCGATGGGTAATAGGAACCGGACAATCGAGCTGTCTACAGTTCCGGTCCGAGCCCATTGCCCGTCGGGGCGGCGGCATAATACCATTTGGCTCCGCGTCTACGACCCGTTATTCGTTGTGACAGGATAGTCTGTCATGTGGCTTATATGAAAGGCTCATCTTGTTGAAATCGGGCTTGATCACAAGACCGGACACTTTGAGATAACAGGTGAGTGTCCTCATGATCAAGCCCATATTACCAACAAATTACACGCGCATCATCCTTGCAAAGGGCCCTATCATTTTTCGAAGGGCCACACTGCGGCTCATACCTCTTGGTGTAAGACGAGCCACTGCATATTCCGAATAAAGTTCCGGGTCAAATCCCACCAGATAGATAACATTGACCAGATCGGGATTCAACAGCCTGGCTTTGGGATATCTGAGCCTGACCCTGTCAAGACGTTTTTCTGCAAGGGCAAGCATCTCATCACGATCCCCAAAATTCATGGCCCCGGTGGGACAGGCCGTAACACATGCGGGCTTCAACCCGTTGTGCACCCGATCGTTGCACATATCACATTTGGCAAGGGTTCCATCAGCTGCCTTTCTGGGAATATCGTAGGGACAGGCGGCAATGATGTCATCTGCCTCAAGCTTTCGGGTTTCCCGGGAATAGAGAATAGCCCCGGTGGCATCATCTCTGTAAATGGCGGTTTCGTCATAGGCGGTTTCAAGGCAGGGTGCCTCTTCACAATGTCGGCATTGATCCGGAAAAAACAGCCACTGAAGTTTTCCATCAATGACCTCTTCTTTCATCCTGACAAGCTTATAGGTATCAAAGGAGAGATCCTGGGGATTCTGATGACTCCCTATATTTTTTGTTTCTTCTGCAGGAAGATCATGCCATTGCTTGCATGCCACTTGGCAGGCCCTGCAGGCGGTACAGACTGTTGTATCTATGAAAATTGATTTTGACATGGTGTCATCCTCTCCTTAAAGCTTTGTCACGTTGACCATGAAGGCTTTGGTCTCAGGAATCCGGGTATTGGGATCTCCCGCCGGCGGGGTCAGAAGGTTGGCACTCTCTTCTGTGCCGGTGGAAGGCCATCTCCAACCATAATGCCAGGGAATCCCCACCTGGTGAACGGTGGCGTACCCGACCTGAAAGGGTTTAAAGCGTTTGGTGACAATGGCGGTGCACTCCAGATTGGACCTTGCACTGGACACCAGAACCCGTTCTCCGTTTTTAATCCCCCGAAGTTCTGCCAGCTCTTCACTCATTTCCACAAACACATTGGGTTCCAGCTCCATGAGCCATTTCTGGGGGCGGGTCATAAGCCCCGTCTGCCAATGCTCGGACACCCGATAGGTGGTGCCCACAAAAGGGAATCTGGGATCGCAAGTGGCATGACCGTCCTCTTTGGTGGAGTACACCACCGCTGTGGGATTGACCATGCGGGAACTGAAATAATTCTTTTCCACAGGACATTCCAGGGGTTCGTAATGCTCGGGGAAGGGGCCATCTGCCCTGCCAGGCCCAAAAATCTGCCCAAATCCGTGTTTTCTCATGATAAAGGGCTGTTTGGCATCGGCACGCTTTGTTCCATCGGGATTTTCCAGGGGATACCATCCGCCGTCGGGCACATCACCCAGCCATTTTTTGGAGGTATATTTGCCGTTTTTGGCATCTCCGGCAAATTTGATCACCCACTGTTTGTCATCCCAGGGTTGACCCTTGGGATCCACCGATGCCCGATTGTAAAGAATCCGGCGATTCACCGGCCAGCACCAGGCAAATTCCGGGTAAATACCGATGTTATTTTCTGCATCCTTCTTGCTTCTCCGGGCGGACATGTTGCCTTTTTCCGTGTATGAGTTGCAATACAGCCAGTTGCCCGAAGAGGTGGAACCATCTGCCTGGAGAAATGCAAAACTGGGTACAAGGGTACCTTTCTTAAAGGACTTGCCGTTCACCGTCACATCTTTGATAAAATACCCGTTGATCTCCTTGGCTGCCTTGTGGGGATCATAGGCACCGTTGGTTTCATAATCCCATTTTAAATTGGCAATGGGTTCTTTAAAAACCCCATCGGATGCGGCGTATTTTTCCTTGATGCGATGGCCAAGCTCCATGATGATGTCCCCGTCGGGGCGGCTGTTGCCAAGGGGTTTCGGGCCCTGGTAACGCCACTGCATCCATCGACCGGAATTGGTGATGCTGCCCTCTTTTTCCACGGACACCGACGCCGGAAGCATAAATACTTCGGTGGCGATTTTGGAAGAATCAGCCCCCGGTCCCCGCCAGAAAGAGCCGGTTTCATTGTCAAAGATATTGACATTGACCATCCAGTCCAGTTTTTCCATGGCCTTTCTGATTTTTGAGGCGTTGGAACCGGAACAGGCCGGATTCTGACCCCAGGCAAAGAAACCATTCATTTCGCCTTTATACATGGCATCAAAGAGATCAAACCATGAGTAGACCCCGCCGTCATCGGTCTTTGGCAACCAGTTGAACCCGAACTGATTGTCAGGGGTACCCTTGTCTCCGAAAAAAGATTTCAAAAGACTCACGGAATATTTAGGGTAATTCTGCCACCAGTTGGCGGATAGCGGATCATTACTTTTGGGGGTAAATTTTTTGTTGTAGGCTTCAAGGCTGGCCGTGGAGGCACTGGGGGTTTTGAGGTAGCCAGGCCAGATATGCCATAACAGGCAGTGATCTGTGGAGCCCTGAACATTGGACTCCCCACGAAGGGCATTAACGCCACCACCGGCAACGCCCATATTGCCGAGCAACAGCTGAATCATGGCCATGGTGCGGATAATCTGGGTCCCCACGGTGTGCTGGGTCCAGCCCATGGCGTACATGATGGTACCGGCTTTCCCCCTTGCACCGGTTTCACAATAGGTCTCATACACCTTCAATAGATCTGCTTTGGAGGTCCCTGTAACCTTGGAAACCGTGTCCAGATCATATCGCTGGTAATGGGTTTTCAAAAGTTGAAAAACACATTGCTTGTGGGAAAGGGTTCGGTCCACTTTCGGAATGCCTTTGTCATCCATTTGAAAGGCCCAGGAGGACTTATTATAACCGCCCATGGAGGGGCCGGCCCCTTCATTCTTTGAGTATCCGGAAAAAAGCCCGTCCTTGAATCCAAAGGAATCATCCACAAGAAAAGGGGCATTGGTATAGGCTGCCGTGTATTCTTTGTTGTACAGATTGTTGTCCAGAAGATACTTGATCATGCCTCCCAGAAAGGCAATGTCTGTCCCGGATCGTAACGACGCATAGATATCTGCCTTGGATGAGGTTTTGGTAAACCGGGGATCCACACTGATGAGAGGAGCCCCTTTTTCCATGGCCTGGGTCACATATTTAAAAGAGATGGGATGATTTTCGGCAGCATTGCTGCCCATGATGAGAATACAGTCACTATTTTTGATGTCAATCCAATGATTTGTCATGGCACCGCGTCCAAACGACTCTGCCAGAGCCGCTACAGTTGCGCTGTGTCAGATACGGGCCTGATGTTCGACATACACAAGCCCAAGGGAGCGCATTAATGCCTGATAAATCCAGCACTCCTCATTGTCCATGGCCGCAGAACCCACAGATGCCATGCGCCTGGTTCGGTTAACAACCTGGCCCTTGGCATTGGTTTTTTCAAAGGTCTTATCCCTGGTTTCTTTCACCTTTTCAGCGATTTTGTCCAGTGCCCAGTCCCAGGAAACCGTCTGCCACTTGTCCGAATAAGGGGCACGGTACATGGGTTCGGTGAGGCGATTTTCATTTTCGGTGAGCTGTTTGATGGCAGATCCCTTGGAACAAAGGGACCCTCGGTTGATGACATGATCCGGGTCACCTTCAGTGTTGATGACACGACCATCCCCCCGCTTGCTGGTGTGGACAATAATACCGCACCCCACTGCACAATAACAGCAGATGGAGGTGGTTTCCTTTGCATACCGTGTTTTCAACATGCCGGCATGGGATTTGACCGGCTTAAGGTCAAACCCCAGTCCGCTGACGGCAATACCGGCAGCGGTGGCACCGGAAAACTTCATAAAATCTCTTCTGTCGAGTTTCATGTACATACATCTCCCTTTAAAATTAGGCCCATGCTTACAATCCTTGGGCTTGGTCACAACATGGGCCACTTTGGGGTGGGGTCACCAATTGTGACGGGCGGCCCACGCTGTGACCAAACCCTAATCTTCAATACCTTATTGATTATATGGCAATAACATAAAGGGGGTTACAGAAAGGTTACAGGGGATAATTATCACTGGGTATTTCTGGGATGCAGCCTGCATGCCCGTGTTTATTTTTTACGTCAGGTATTGCAGAAACTCCCATCACGGCTGGCCTTTTCCGTGCCTTTGGATATCCACTTCAAAAAACGATTGAAAAAACCGTCTTGCTTCCGATCATTGCCCTTACTTTCCGTCTTGTTTTCTTCCTGAATATTTTTTTCCATAATTTCTCCCATGATGTTGTGAATAAGCCCAACAGAGGTGCATTCCCATTTCCTCGGCATTGTATCATACAATTCCATGGAGCTTATTTCTGGGCCAACGGGGTCAGGCTTGTTTTATTGACATTATCGACCACAGCCTGTGCAAACGCCAAAACCACCGATAATGCTAATAACGCAAGCCTGACCACATTTTCAATTAAGCCTGAGATCAGGAAGATGTGAATGCGCCTGTCCAACAGTTACATCCCTTGACATTGTGGCATTTTATCACTAATAAATAATGTTGAACATAAGGATTCTCAGCCAATGGAGTGCATTCCCCTTTTCCCGGTAGAGGGGCATTAGCGATGGGGGCCAGGCGTACCTTAAAATCAGAGGCTTGGTCAAAATCAGATTCACAGGATACTATGATGATACCGGAAAAATGGGAATGCACCCAGGTAAGGCTTTATCCGGACCCTGGAACCATGACCGAAATATGTTGCACAACAGATGGTTGACCCAAGACAGGAGTGGAAGTGGCAATAAAATCAAAGGCATGGCATGATAACATGATGGAAACCCGGGTTCACATTGAAATAGAAGCCCGCTATCTCTTCCTTCTGGAGGTTTTTAAAGACTACCCTGCCCTTGGACAGGAACTGACGCTGTTTTTAAAAGAGCTGTGCAACCCCATGAGAAACTGGGATTTTCTGGTGAAAGAGGCCAGAAAATATTGCCTGGACAATCTTAATATACTTCGATCCCACCCCTTTGGTATAAGGGCTGTAGCCGGTTTTATTGATATATTTCACCGGGCAGTGGAATGCGCAGATACCCGGGAAACCCGTCAGGAAGCCGTGGACCAGTTACTGCAGTTTCTCCAACGTATTCTCCGGGAATATGGGCCTGATGCCGTAACCATAATGCCGGAAATAAATCGATCCCTGGTACGCATGCATCAGTACGATGACGACCGTTTTCTGCTGTTTGTAAAAAGTTACTACCGCCTGAACCGGCTGGCAGCTCTGATGTTAAAACTTTCCTCCCCCGAGGTCAGCCAGTGGCAGCCCCTGAACCGGGTGCTGTTTCGGTACCACGGGATGAACTGCACCATATGGCTCCTTGAAGAGGATCCCTTCACCGCCTTTGAAAGAGAGACAGGGGAGTCAAAACTTTCCCCCCGCGTGAAATCACTTTTTGATCCCATCTCCCATGAATCCATGGAGCGGATCCGTACACAACTTAAAAAAATGAAGCAGGACAATGAATTTCACAATGCAGCCATGACATTGCAGTTAATGAAATTTCCTGAATTCAACCAAATAACATCTGTGTATAAAGAGTTACCAAGACAGCTATTTCAAGCCGGAGAAACCCGCCGTCAGGGAAACCACTGGAAGGTCATTTCTCTGTTTCAGATCATAAACATCCCCGATCTTGCCATGATCCATGATGCCACATTGAAGGAAATCAACGCCACTTTAAGGTGGCTCATCGGCCATGAAAGTAGCCCCTACATCACGCAATTAATTCTCCAGACATTTACCATTTTAAAACTCAGGTCCCAGGCCTTTCCCGAGGCAACTCTGAATGCCATTTTAAATATGGGAAAAGGGGTTTACAACACCGGAGACAGCTATCTGGTAAAATTCTTTATTAAATGTGTTATCAGTTCAGGATTTCAGTTCCCGGACATAAAAGGGGTGGGACACAACTGGCAGGTAAAATCCAACCATGCCCACCTTTTAAATATACGGGTGTGGCTGGAGCTCATTTCCATGAATCCCCACTGGTCCATCAGTCTTATGTCCCGCCTGACCATTTATCTTTCCATATGTGGCGTATTTATAAAAGATACGGATCTTTTCCCCCGGGATATTACCAACCTTTTAAACAGCCCCATTGAACCGGTGTATCACCTTTTAAAGCAGCTGACCCGGCTTTTTCCTGTTTATTACAATGAAATCGGGGCAGAAGGCACCATACGGGATCTGTCCACCCGCATTGATGAGCTCAGCCAGCGACAGGATATTTTAATACATTTTTACCGTAAAAGAATCCATGTGGAGAGCAGTAACCGCATCATAGCCATGACCGAAGCCATTTTTACCTTCTGGCAAACGAAACGGATAAAAGGTCTTCTTCACTATGTGCCCAAGGATTTCACAGAACAGATTACCGCAGATACCCGCTATATTGACGGGGTACACGAAATAACCCAGATGCTGCTAGCCAACGGCATTGATATCCCCGAAGATCTGCTTTATTTGCCCGAAGACGAGCTCAAGGACATCATTTACCAGAGTGGTTCTTACAAAACAAGTCAAGTGGATCGCGAACGGGTGATGCTGCTCATCAGACTTTACCGCCTTCTCTATCAGAAATACACCCCCTCCTGTACGGAGATCAATCAGTACTTGGCCCACATCAACACGGCCCGGATTCCCCGGTTTAAAATTTTACGAGATGCCCTGGATGCCCAGAAAAATCCCGCTGTAAAGGTAAAGGCCCGACTGCAGAAACTTTTAAATTATCTGGGCCTGCTCAAAAAGGAACTGTTGTCAGAAGACAAATCCGAAGCCCGGGAGGATATTTTTAAGAAACGTCATTTCACGGCGGACATTCCTTCCCTTTACGGCAGTTACCATGAACCCAAATTTGATGCTCTTGGTTTGACTTTCCGCCTGGAATCCATGGTCAACCCCCTTTTTGAACAGCTCATTGAAGAACTGGATCTCACCCTGATCACCAAGGTGACGGTGCACAAGATCAGAAACCGCCTTCGCATGTTCTACACGGCCTTAAAGCTGGACGGCATCTCCTCATCGGAATATGAATTTCAGATGGTGCTGTTGACCCATTCCCTGGAGGTTCAGGGTTTCTCATTTACACAGTTTCTCGATATTTTCCAGAACTTGACCAAGGCCGTGCAGAACATCATGAACGACTATTTTCATACGGTTCACCAGGAGCACCTGGAAGATGCCCTGAAACGGATTCCCCTGGATCTTTTAAAAGAAAAATATGACACCGGAGATGGACTGACCAATGTTGGCGAACAGGTGGCCGAGGTGTTTTTCCGGGAACGCATGGCCACCTCCCTGGGTCTTCAACAGCTGGATCTTTTCTTAAGTAAAATCCTGACCACCCTGCACCAGCAGGCAAAGCAACTTCCCCAGGAACATCTTCAGAAACTGTTAATGTATGATCCCAAACGCATTCTCACCTCATTAACGGAACCAAAATCCTGGATACTGGGAGCCATGGATCTGGGTAACAAGGGAAATAATCTGGTGACTTTAAGTGCCTGCAACCTTCCGGTGCCCCCGGGATTTATCATCACCACAGAGGCCTTTCGATACCGGGAGCTCATTGACTCCTATCCCCCGGCCCTGGCCAATTTCCGGGAACAGGTGCTTTCTGCCCTGGGGGTGTTGGAAAAGACCACAGGTAAAACCTTTGGTGATCCGGAAAATCCCCTGCTGCTGTCTGTTCGAAGTGGTTCTGTCATCTCCCAGCCAGGCATGATGGATACCCTTATTGATGTGGGCATCAATGAAGACATTGCCCGGGGGATTGCAGAGAACACCGGAAACGGATGGCTGGCCTGGGATAATTACCGTCGGTTTCTTCAGTGCATCGGCATGATCCAGGGCATGAAACGGGATGATTTTGATGCCGTCATCCTTAAATTTAAAAAGCAATGGAACCTTCCCTACAAAATTCTGTTCTCCGACGACCAGATGAAAACCGTAGCCCTGGCCTACCGGGACAAGGTTAAAAAAGAAGGGGTTCATTTCAGCGATGATCCTTTAAAACAACTTTTCCAGGCCATTCGTCTGGTATTTGATTCCTGGAATGCCCCCCGGGCCCGGGCATATCGCCACATCATCGGCTTATCCCAGGATTGGGGCACCTCGGTGACGGTGCAGCAGATGGTGTTCGGTAATATTTCCAAAGGGGCCGGCACCGGTGTCATCATCACCCATGATCCGCGTTCCCCCAGAAACCAGATCAATCTATGGGGCGATTTCACACGCAAAAATCAGGGGGAGGACGTCGTAGCGGGTCTTGTGAACACCTTTCCCATTTCCATTGCCCAGCAGGAAAGGGAAATGAGAAACACAGACACCACCCTGGAAAGTCATTTCCCTGACATATACAAGGGTCTTCTGGCCTGGGCCGACACCCTTATCAACAAACAGGGCTGGAGCCCCCAGGAAATTGAATTCACCTTTGAAGGTCCCCGTCGGGAGGACCTTTACATTCTGCAGTCCCGGGATCTTGGCATCCGGGAAAAAAAATCCAGACCCCTGTTCCATTCACAGGCCCGGGCCATGGCCGAAAGCCGATACCTGGGCCACGGCATCGGGGTCAGCGGTGGGGCCATGTCCGGTCGTCTGGTCTTCAGTCTCCAGGATATCCGCCACTGGCGCAGCCAGGAACCCGAAACCGCTCTGATTCTGGTGAGAAACGACACGGTACCCGATGATATCCGGGAAATCCACGCAGCCGACGGACTACTCACCGCCCGGGGCGGCATGACCTCCCATGCCTCTATTGTGGCCTATCGTTTGAACAAAACCTGCGTTGTAGGATATCGTAACATGGTGTGCAACGAACGCAAAAAAGAATGCCGATTTGATGATATTCTGCTGAAAACCGGCGATTTCATCAGCATGGACGGACACAAGGGCAGTGTTTTCAAAGGCAAAATTGACATTGCCGCACCGGGGGAGAAAAAAAATCAAATAACCACTGACTCTTTAACAGTATTAAATTAAGGACAAATTATGAATTTAAACGAAAATGGCGGGAAAATTGGAATTAACGGCTTTGGACGCATCGGCAAACTCACGGTCTGGCACCACATCGGCAGAAAATACTTTGATGAGATTGTCATCAATGTGGGCCGACAGGTGGGCAAGGGCATGGAAGATCTGGCCCATTACATGGAACGAGACTCCACCTATGGACTCTTAAGTTCCTATCTATATGGATTCAAGGGCAAGCCGGTTATCACCGACATCAACGAAACAGACGGTACCATGATGGCGGACGGAGTGAAAATAACTTTTCTTAGATCCGCCAGAAATCCTGCAGACATTGCCTGGCAGGACAATGGCGTAAAACTGGTGGTGGATACCACCGGACAATTTCTTGACCCCCTTGCCCCGGCTGATACCCCCAAAGGCGCTTTGCGGGGACACCTTGCAGGTGGTGCAGAAAAAGTAATTGCATCTGCCCCCTTCAAATTCAAGGACAAGGGACTGGATCTGAAAGGCGCCATGCCAGAAGATGCCGTCACAACGGTTATGGGCATTAACGATCACGTGTATGATCCGAGAAAACATGTGCTTATCTCCAATGCCTCCTGCACCACCACCTGTCTTGCCCATATGATGAAGCCAATGCTGGATGTCATGGGACCCCAAAAAATTTTGTCTGCCTCCATGGCCACCATCCATGCTGCCACCGGTTCACAGCAGGTACTGGATCGACTGCCAGGATCAGGTGCCAAGGATTTACGAAAAAACAGAAGCATCCTCAACAATATTATTCTGACATCCACCGGTGCCGCCAATGCCCTTCGACTGGTTATCCCGGAAATGGAACGGATTGGGTTTATTGCAGAATCCGTTCGAATCCCCACCAGCACGGGATCACTTGTTATTCTGGTACTCAACCTGCAGGAAGATCTGTCAGGCGAGCCCATCCGCCGGGATGTCATCAACAACGTCTACCAGCAAGCAGCAAAGAACGACACCCGGGGATATCTGCACTACACAGAAAAACAAAACGTGTCCTGTGATATTGTCGGCATGCCAAGGGCCGCCGCCACCATTGAAGGCCATGAAACCCACACCCGGACGGCTGAGATCAATATAAATCTGTCCAACGTGCCGGGGTTAGACCAGAGCATCATTGCAACACTTGAAAATAAAAACATCCATGTACCCGTGACCCAGACCGTAATTTACGGCTGGTACGACAATGAACTGGCAAGTTACGTTAATATGCTGGGTGACCGCACAGTTACCATCGCAGAGGACATGTAAGATATTTGGTCCATGGGGGTTATATGTAAAAATAGCCCCCATTTTCATGCTTCGCTGTGTCGACAGGCCGACATTCTGCTAACGGTCCACGGCCAGCTTTAAACCAAAGGCAATCATCACGGTGCCTGTTACTCCCCCTATGATTCGGCTGACCCGGGGCCTTTGCAGCCATTTTCCAGCCTGATTCACCGTAATGGCCAGAAAACACTGCCAGATCATTGCAATCATAAAGTGACATGCGGCCAGCATCAGGGACTGCATCAAGGCAGATCCCGAAGGGGTGATGAACTGTGGCAGAAAAGCCATATAGAAAACAGCTGTTTTGGGATTAAGCACGTTGGACAAAAAGCCTTCTCTTAATGAACTCATGGGGTTAAAACCGGTGGACATGGGCTCATAACCGGGCTTGAGTATCGGCTGTTTTATGGAAAGCACCTCCTTCCAGTTATTGATCCCAAGCCACATGAGATAACAGGCCCCAAGCAGTTTAAAAGCCATGAAAGCCCAGGCTGTGTGCAATAAAATAACAGAAATACCCACGGCTGAAATCCCGGCATGGACAAAAAGCCCAGAACATATGCCAAGACTGCTGAACGCCCCATCCCTAAAGCCTCCCCGGGAGGTATTTCGGATAATCAACATGGTATCCACCCCCGGTGTAATGGTCAAAAGGGTGATGGCGATGAGATAACCGGGGAAAAAAGAAATTTCCATGACATGCTGTTCCTTAATATTTGATGTTATTAACAAACCTGGATGTTCAGGCATCCTTCAGGTGCCCCCAAAAATCAACTTGACGGTATAAGAAAAAAAACTATATCTATGCAAATGATTACTTTTCTTGATGTTCGCACCATGCTCGTGGTTATGGGTGCCACCATTCTCATCTCCGGCATTTCCATGATGTGTTATGCAATAAATCGCAAAATATACGGGGGCTTTGGTTTGTGGACCACAGGCCTTTTGTCTGGAGCCACCGGTTTTTTTCTCATCAGCTTTCGTCATATTCTTTCCGATATCATTACCATTATTCTGGCCAATGCCCTGGTTTACCTGTCCGTCATTCTGATTTATCTGGGGTTTGCTGCAATGGCGGAGAAAAAGATTAATTTTAGATTTCATCTTTCAATAATGGCGGCCCTGTCCTTTGCAGTGAATCCTTTTTTCACCTATGTCATTGCAGATCCCCCCGCACGCATCTGCCTGATTTCCTTCACCGCAGCCGTGTATTTTATCCTTGATGCCCGGATGGTCATGTTTCAAATAAAAGACAGTCATTTCAGACAAAATGTTCTGCTTTGCATCACCCTCATACTGCTTGCCGCGCTCTCCGGGTTTCGGGGAGTCTATTATCTTCTTCCACAACATGCAATAACGGATTATATGATCAATGTTCCGGCCCAGGGAATATTTTTACTGCTGATAACCCTTCTTCACATTTCCTTTGTAATGGGACTGATGCAGCTAAACGCCCAGATTCTTGAAAGGGAATTACTCCAGGAACAGGCCCGTCTGAAAAAAAGTGAAGAAAAATACCGGCAACTGGTGGAAGCATCCCGTCAAGGGCTGATCATTGCCCGGGATAACCCCATTGAATTTACGTTTATCAGTACCCCCATGGAAACCATCACCGGCTACAGCCCCAGCGAGTTGAAGCAATTGTCCCAGCAGCAGATGGTTAAACTGATACATCCCGATGATCAGGCCCAATTTCTGCACAACTTCAAAGGCCGTCTGGCGGCTCAGGATCTGCCTTCCATTCAACAGTATCGAATTATTCATAAAACCATGGGGACTCGATGGGTTGAAACCTACACGTCCCGCATTGAATATGAAAGCCACCCCGCCTTACATGCCCATTTTCTGGATATCACCCCCCGAAAACAGGCCGAAGCCATCAACACGGCACTTTTCACCATCGCCAATGCAGTGAACACCACTCCGGACCTCAATGCACTGTACCGCACCATCCACACCGCCCTTGGGACCATCATTGATGTGACCAATTTTTTCATTGCTCTGGTGAATATTAAGGCAAAAACCCTTTATTTTCCATATTTTGAGGATGAACAAGATAAGGATTTCCCACCCATCAGGGATTTCAGCATCAACCAGTCATTGACCGGCATGGTGGTTTCCCGGAAAGCCCCTGTTTTTCTGGATGAATCAACGCTGAAAAAACGTTCGGCGGAAAAAGAAATACAGGGAACCGCCCCCCTGATCTGGATGGGGGTTCCGCTTATTTCCAGAGAAAAGATCATCGGGGTTGTGGCGGTGCAAAGTTATACTAACCCAAACCTTTATACGGAAAAGGATGTGGAAATTCTTTTAGCGATTTCCCATCAGATTGCAATTGCCATTGAAAGAAAACAGGCGGAAAACGCTTTGCAAAAAAGTGAAAAAAAATATCGCCACCTGTTTACCACGGCACCGGCCGGCATTTATGAAATTGATTTTGAAAAAATGAAAATAATCAATGTCAACGATATCATGTGCAGATACTCCGAATATACGGAAAAAGAAATTCTGACCATGAATCCCTCTGATCTGCTGGATAAGGACGGTCAAAAAAACTTTGCCGAACGTATAAAATCCCTGAAAGCCGGCCATAAAATTCCCAAAACGGCGGAGTTTAATATTGTTAAAAAAAATGGTGAGGCATTACCGGTTCTTTTGAGCAGCGATTTAATCCATGAGGAAAACCACTTAAAGGGCGCCGTGGTGGTGGTCCACGACATCACCGAACGTAAAAAGATGGAACAGGAGAAAATACAAGCCCATAAAGTGGCATCCGAACAAAAAAAACTAGCTCTCATCGGCCAAGTCGCCGGTAAAATGGCCCATGATTTCAATAACATTCTGGGCATCATCATGGGTAATATTGAATTGATGCTCCTGGACTGTGAGAATTCGGCCATGACCAAAACTCTGGAATTGATCCTGAATCAGACCATGCGGGGAAAAAGCATGACCCGGAACCTGGTGGCCTTTGCCAGAACACAGGAACCCAGGCAGTCCTACTTTAATATCGCTGGAAAAATCGATGTGGTACTGGCCCTCATGAAAAAAGATCTGGAGGGTATTCAGGTGATAAAGAAATACCAGTCCCATATGCCCGACCTGCTGGCTGATCCAGACATGGTGGAACATGCACTGGTAAACCTGCTGCAGAATGCTATTCATGCCCTGGGACGGACAAAAAAACCCATGATCACCCTCAGCACCCAACACCTTGAAGACACCATCTGCATTAAAATCATGGACAATGGCTGCGGAATTCCCCGGGAACACCTGAAAAAAATATATGATCCGGCCTTTACCCTTAAAGGCGGCAACGACACCAGCGGTGCCTACCCAAGCCATGTGAAGGGTACCGGATATGGCATGGGCAATGTGCAAAAATATGTTCACCAGCACAAAGGAAGCGTTCAGGTAACCTCCAGCATCAATGCAGGCACCACTGTTACCATCACCTTTCCGGTGATTGAAAAGCCGCTTACAAGCTGGAAGAAAAAAGAAACATTACCCCCCCCAATTCACAACGGCAGGCACATCCTGCTGGTTGAGGATGAACAGGATATTTTCCATGTGCAGTACCGAATATTAACCCAATCCCCCTTCCATCACAGGGTGGATGTGGCACACAGCGGTCAAACCGCCATGGAACTTTTTGATAACAACAGCTATGACCTTGTCAGCCTGGATTACATGCTCCCGGGGGAATACAACGGCATGGCCGTTTACCACCACATTCGACAACAAAATTCAAACATCCCCGTTCTCTTTATTTCCGGAAACATTGAATTTCTGGAATCCATTAAAACACTGAAAGATCAAGATCATCGTCTGGAGCATCTGTCCAAACCCTGCAAAAACAAAGCCTACGTGGAAGGCATAAATGCCCTGCTGGACAAGAACTACGGACATGTCCATGGGAGTTGACCACTCATGTTTTTTACAAATATTTTACAATGCCGAATGGGCAGGAAGACCAAAGTATAACCCGCTTAAATAAATAAAAATACTAACTTAACACCAGTACAAATCACCCAAAAAAATCAGGATATGCCAAGGCTCCCCTTGTATTTCCCTTTTTTCTCCATTATATCCTTCGGGTTATGATTCCAAATACAGATAAAATAGCTGTTGTGGGCCTTTCGGGTATTTTCCCCGGGGCCCACGATGTGAATATCTTCAGGGAAAACATCCTGGCAAAAAAAGAGGCCATCGAGAATGTACCGCTCCAACGATGGGCACTCCCACCGGAACAGGTGCATTCCACCACCCATGAACCTGACACTGCCGCCTCAAAACGGGCGGGACTCATCACAGGGTTTAAATTTGATCCCCATGGATTTCGGGTAACACCGGAACTGTTATTAAGGCTTGATCCCCTGCATCATCTGACGCTTTCAGCAGGAAAACAGGTCATCTCCCAATGTTATTGCCCGGATGAAATCAAGGCAAAAACCGGTGTAATCCTTGCCGCCATATCTCTACCCACCCAGTGCACTTCGGATATTGCATGGCGGGTAATCATGGAAAACCAGGGACAGACACTCACAAGGTTTGATGCCCTTTCCGCCGGGGTGGTTTCTGTGCCTGCGGCCCTGCTGGCAAGGTCCATGGGGCTAATGGGGGGATGTTTCACCCTGGATGCTGCCTGCGCTTCTTCCCTTTTTGCCATCAAGCTTGCCTGTGATCAGCTGGTCCGTGGCCGGGCGGATATGATGATTGCAGGGGGTGTGTCCCGGCCCGATTCCCTTTATACCCAGATTGGATTCACCCAGTTAAAGGCCCTGTCTCCTTCGGGACGGTGCGCCCCCTTTGACAGCCGGGCCGACGGGCTTGTGGTGGGTGAAGGCACAGGCATGGTGGTACTGAAACGCATGGCAGACGCTTTGGCCTGTGGTGACACCATCCACGGGGTCATCACCGGTGCCGGATGGTCCAATGACATTGGCGGCAACTTGGTGGCCCCCTCCTCGGACGGGCAGATCCGAGCCATGGCCGCCGCTTATCAACAGGCCCGATGGTCCCCCGGTGATGTCCAGCACATTGAGTGCCACGGCTCCGCCACACCGGTGGGGGACGGTGTGGAATTAAACTCCATGAAGCGGCTATGGGAAAATGCCGGAATCACCCGGGGAAGCTGTGCCATCGGTTCCGTTAAATCCATGGTGGGGCATCTTCTCACTGCAGCCGGAGCCGCAGGGTTTATCAAAACCCTCCTGGCCATGAAGGCAAAACAGTTGCCTCCCTCTTTAAATTTTATTTCTCCACCAACAAACAGCCCACTTTCACACTCCCCCTTTCGGGTGCAGACCGATCCTGAACCCTGGGTGCCCCAGTCCCTTTCCGGAAATAAAACCCTTACTCCGGCCCGGCGTGCCGGTGTCAGTGCCTTCGGGTTTGGCGGCATCAACGCCCATGTACTGGTGGAAGAATTTAGAAAAGAAGCACCCGCCTTTTATTACACCTCTGAAATTAAAAATATAAATAAAATTACTGCCCAGGCAAACGGTTCTGACTGTGCGGATAAAAAGACGTGCCATGATCATGGACGCCATTCCGGGCACCCCATGGAAACCTCATCCCCAAAAAACAGACGACGCTTTTCCCATCCTGACCATGCCGTTGCCATCATCGGCATGGCCCTCTTAACCCCCCGGGCAGACAATCTTGAGACACTTTCCCATTTAATGATTTCCCCTGAAGGGATATCTGCCTTGTGTCAAACCCAGGGACCGGCGCAAAACAACGGTGTGTGGCTGGATGAAATCAAAACCTTTGCCGGTGAATTTCATATCCCCCCCAATCAGATCCCGGATCTGCTTCCCCAGCATCTTATCATGCTCAAAGCCGCCATGGCCGCATTAAAGGATGCAGGCATTGCCCCCCGCCCCGGTAAGGATCAATCTCCAAGGACACGGTTTGGAGCGGCCATGGGTATTGAATTTGATCACGGGGCCACGGATTTTCACCTTGGATGGCTACAAAACCACGAACATTACACATCCCCAGCGCAATCGCTCCATCCACCTGACGGGCATGATTTGCGGTTTGCGCCCCTCACGGCCAACAGAACCCTGGGGGCACTGGGGGGCATTGTGGCCAGCCGCATTGCCAGGGAATTTCAGCTGGGAGGCCCCTGCTTTACCCTTTCCGCCGATGCCGCATCGGGCATAAAGGCCATTGAGGTGGGGATAAATGCCATTGGGGCCGGAGAAACCGATCTGTTTCTGTGCGGAGCCGTGGACATGGCCGGGGATCTGCGCCAGCACCTTCTGGCCCGGTGTCTGGAGGGCACAGATTTTGGGAATTCTGTGAAAAACGGCAATGAAAAAGCCGACAAAAGCACATTTAGCTCAGACCAGATTCCGCCATACTCAGAAGGTGCCGCCGCCGTGGTGCTGAAATCCCTTGAAAAAGCCCTGGCGGACGGGGATCGCATTTACAGTGTCATCACCGGCACAGCGGACAGCAGCGGCGGGGAACTGGCCGCTGAAAATCCCTCCACCACACCGGCACTTGAAAAAGCATATGAATCAAGTCTTGAAACGGCCCTGAAGGCAAGCCACCTTTCTTTTGCCGACATTGATTTTCACATGGGGTCGGGCCATGGCATGGGCCGAGCCATGGCATCCCGGATATTAAAAAAAAACCATAACTCCCAGAAAAAAACCACTGGGAGGGCAACCATGGGAGAAACCGACCGGGTGCTGGGCCACACCTTTGGCATTTCCGGTCTTGTTTCAACAATCCAGGCATCCCTTGGGCTTTACCATGGTCTTCGGCCCACCGGGACCGGGACCATATCTCCCCCTGATCTTTCTGAAAATCGGTCAACCCCAGGCATCACCTGGATCGCCCAAGCCATGGAGAAAAATGACACAGCCCATGCCTGTGTGGCGTGCATCACCCGGGACGGTGCCTGCAGCCACATGATATTGCAATCATCCCCTGCCGGTTTGTCCCCCCTTGAAGACAAACGAAAATCTTCATTTTCAGATAAAGGAAAAAGCATCACTCACCCCACCCTTCATTCCCGGGATATTCCCACAGCTGATTTACCAGGACATGCAATTGTTTTAAAAGCCCATCGTTTTTCTTCCGCACGCCTGGATACCCCCAGGGATATTCCCCCGACAACCACAGGACCTCAAACTCGGCGATTCCCTGACGCAGACCGGCACAAGAAAACACCCCAAGCCCCAGATCCCTCAGCTGACTCCGGTGCAATTCAGTCTGCCATGCATGAAGAGATACCCCCTGCCAAGCCCGGTGAATTGCCATTTTCAAAAGAAAAAGAAACACCATCACCACATCATTTTCCCTCATCCGCAGCCATAACCACCCGTGCCCACATGAAATTTCTGGACCTGTCCCGGGAAAACACCATGGCCTTTGAAGCGCAATTTAAAACTCTCACCCAACTTGCCGCAACCATGGTCAACTCGGGTGGTGCTGCCCCGGAAGGGTTTCCGGCAAGAGACCATATGGAAAAAACGCATATCAATGATCCAATTGACGGAGATAACCAAAAAACAGTGCCACCCCTGTTTAACCGTTCCCAGTGCCTGGCCTTTGCTGTGGGAACTGCCGGCAGTGTCATGGGGGAAAAATTTAACATCATAGATACCTATCCTGTGCGGGTGAGGTTGCCCGATGAACCCCTGATGCTGGTGGATCGCATCCTGTCCATTGAAGGGGAAATGTGCTCCATGGGACCCGGCAAAATCATCACCCAGCACGATGTAAAACCCAAGGCCTGGTATCTTGACGGCGGCAAAGCCCCGGTTTCCATATCCATTGAAGCCGGTCAGGCAGATCTGTTTCTGTGTTCCTGGATGGGCATTGACCATCAGGTCAAAGGACACCGCCGATATCGGCTCCTGGATGCCCGGGTAACCTTTCATCGTCCCCTGCCCCACCCTGGGGAAACCATAGAATATCACATTGAAATTGATCGATTTTTAAAACAGGGAGAGGTGTATCTCTTTTTCTTCCATTACAAAGGATACATCAACAAGACACTGTTCATATCCATGCGGGACGGGTGTGCGGGATTTTTTACGCCCCAGGAGGTGGAAAACTCCGGTGGAATCATCCTGAAAAAACAAGAAACCATAATGGAAGAACGTACCGATTCTTTTCAGATTCCAGTACCGGTTAAAAAAGAATCTTACACGGAGAATCAGGTGGAGGCCCTTCGTACAGGAAATCTGGAAACCTGTTTTGGCAATGGATTCAAGGACATTGTTCTGGGAAAAAACATGAGATTGCCCGGGAACCGCATGCACCTCATTGACCGGGTCCTGTCCTTTGATCCGTTTGGGGGCAGGTTTGGGCTTGGCTGCATCACTGCCGAAGCCGACATCCATCCCGACGACTGGTTTCTCACCTGTCATTTTGTGGATGACAGGGTCATGCCCGGCACATTGATGTACGAATGCTGTGCCCACGCCCTGCGCATTTTCACCCAGCGCATGGGCTGGGTGTCCCCCCGGAATGATGTACATTATGATATCATTCCAGGACTTGAAAGTGACCTGAAATGCCGGGGACCGGTAACCCCGGAGACAAAAAAAGCCAGATACGAAATAGAAATCAAGGAGATGGGTTACCATCCGGAACCCTATGTGGTGGCAGATGCCCACATGTTTTCCGATGACCATCGCATTGTACTTTATAAAAACATGGGAATGAAGCTGGTAGGCCTTTCCCGCCGGGAGATTGAACTGATGTGGAGTAATAGATGAAATATTCAAAGGTCTACATTGATGCCCTGGGCTATGAACTGGCCCCCCACGTACTGACCACCGATGAGATCGAAGAACGCCTTCAACCCTTTTATAAGGCCTCCGGTTTTAAAATGGGACAGCTTGAGGTGTTGACGGGTATCAAGGAGAGACGACTGTGGGATGTGGATCACACCCTGGCCCAAGGGGCAGCAAAGGCCGGGCACAAAGCCCTGGAAGCAGGGGGGGTATCCCCCAACGATGTGGGTGCCCTGGTGTTCTGCGGTGTGGGCAGGGACGGATTTGAACCGGCCACAGCATGTGCCGTGGCCGATGCCCTGAAAATAAGCAACACCGCCCATGTATATGATGTATCCAATGCCTGCCTTGGCATGATTTCGGGCATGGTGGAGGTGGCCAATGCCATTGAGCTTGGCCAGATCCGAGCGGGCCTTGTGGTGTCCTGCGAAACGTCCCAGCAGATTGTGGACGCAACCATTGATGAAATCAACCGGGAAAAAAGCATTCCGTTTTACACAACAACCATTGCCACCATGACCGGGGGCTCTGGGGCGGCGGCCATCCTTCTCACCGACGGAACCCTGGGAAATGATGGGGGACGACGTCATGCCTTAAAAGGTGGTGTGCTGAAACATGACAACCGGTTCCATGATCTGTGCCGCTGGACCTTCAGTGAACCGGGCATGCCCACCCATGCCACAGTGCAGATGCGCACCAACGCCCACGGCGTGCTGGAAAACGGGCTGGCCCTGGCCGGGGCAACCTTTAAGGAATTTATCCATCACATGGATATCCCCAACGGCATGCCCGATAAATTCATCTGCCACCAGGTGGGTTCCACCCACCAGAAGATGTTTCACAAAATTTTAAACATTGATCCGGCACGGGATTTTTCCACCTTTCCCTATCTGGGCAACATTGGTTCTGTATCCCTGCCCATTACGGCGGCCATTGCCCAGGAACGGGGGTTTCTTGTTCCCGGGGATTATGTGGGGTTTATGGGTATCGGGTCGGGGCTTAATTGTCTTATGATGGGTGTTGAGTGGTAAATGGGGGGGGCTGGATTTTGGGTACCGGGTACTGGGTTTTGGATAGAAAAATTTGGTTGGGTTGGGTTTGATCATAAGACTTGATCACTGTGAGAAGCAGATGCACAATAATTGATTGTCATGGATGCCGGGGGCATCCACATAAGGAAACGTATGGAACGTATTATTAATGGGAAGCTTCTTTCTACGCAGGCATTTGCCCCACTTTACCCCTTCACGCCCCATCACCTGGAAACAGAGGGCCATAGTCTTTATTACCTGGATGAAGGCGCCGGTCCGCCGGTGATCATGCTCCATGGCAATCCCACCTGGTCCTTTTATTACCGTCATCTGGTGAAAACCCTTTCCCCGAATTATCGTACCATTGTGCCCGATCACATGGGCTGCGGTTTTTCGGACAAACCCGATGCCAAAGAATACAGCTACACCCTTAAATCCCGGGTGGCGGATCTTGATACGCTGATAAATCACCTGGATCTCAAAGAAAAAATAACCCTGGTGGTCCACGACTGGGGCGGGATGATCGGCCTTGCCTGGGCGCTGGATCATCTGGACCGCATGGACCGCATTGTCATCACCAACACCTCGGGATTTTTTCTTCCCCGGGAAAAAAAATTTCCCCTGCGGTTGTGGCTTTTAAAATACCTTGCCCCCTTTGCCGTTCCTGCTGTCCAGGCAGGCAATGTTTTTGCAAAATCAGCCCTTTACATGGCCCCGCGCCGGCCCCTTTCAAAACCGGTAAAAAGCGGATTGATCGCCCCCTACAACTCATGGAAAAACAGAATTGCCACCCTAAAATTTGTCCAGGATATCCCCCTTTGCCCCCGGGATGAAAGTTATACCCTGGTGAAATCAGTGGAAGATAATCTTCACCGGCTTGAAAACATCCCCATGATGATTTTGTGGGGCCGCCATGATTTTGTGTTTGATCTGTCCTTTTTAAGGGAGTGGCAGCGGCGTTTTCCTGGGGTGCCGGTGCATCTTTTTGAAGATGCCGGGCATTATCTGTTTGAGGATAAACCGGAGAAGACCGCTTCCTTGATTGATCAATTTTTAAAAAATGCTATAGCAAAATCAATTTAAAGGAATTAATGATAATAAAAACGCTGCACTATCAAAACTTGATCCTTCTCACTCTGGGCGATATCATGGGATACAGTAAGCTTAGCTTGACAAATGGGAAATCTATAGACCTGACGTCCTTAGCCTTGACCACATGTGCTGTCCCCGGTTCTGTATGGCGATAAATACCGCACCCAGGGGGACACAACTCAGCTGATCGGGTGGACTATTCCGCACTCCACCCTATCGGAGTGAAATATTCCAACAAAAAATGCAAGTCTAAACCCAAATTTTTGACAAGGAGGATTGATGCCCCCATGACCTTCCTGTTGAATTTCTGACTGTATTCTGTTAGATTTTTAGAAAATTTTTTTTAAAGGAGACTTATATGGGAAAGCACTTCCTGACATGACATCAAAAAAAGTATCCATTATCATCCCCGCTTTTAACGAAGCAGGATCCATTGGAGATGTAATCAAGAGCATCAAAACAATATACCCTGATTTTGAGATCATTGTGGTCAATGATGCCTCTGCAGACAACACCGCTGAAGTTGCAGAACAAGCCGGGGCAACGGTGCTCTCCCATCCCTATAATATTGGCAATGGTGCATCCATCAAAACGGGTATGCGAATGGCATCTGGTGATTTTTTTGTGACCATGGATGGAGATGGTCAGCACAGGCCTGAAGATATTGGAAAATTACTGGCGAAAATGGAAATTTATGACATGGTGGTGGGACAGCGCCAGTTTTCTGGGCAGGCATCATTTGGCAGATATGTGGGAAATCTCTTTTATAACAAATTTGCCTCCTATGTCACCAAATTCAAAGTAAAAGACCTCACTTCCGGATTCAGGGCCGTTAACGCCGGAATGGCAAAGAAGTTTTTGTATCTTTTCCCAAATACTTATTCTTATCCAACCACCCTGACCCTGACGGTTTTAAGAAGTGGCAGAAGTGTTAAGTACGTTCCAATATCCAGCAATAAACGGCAAAAGGGAAAAAGTGGAATCAATTTTTTTAAGGATGGGGTACGTTTTTTTATGATCATCATAAAAATATGTACGCTGTTTTCACCCTTAAGGATTTTTTTACCGGTGAGTGCTTCACTTTTTTTGATGGGCATGTTTCATTACATTATCACCTATTTTACTTCCGGCAGGTTTACCAATATGAGCGCTCTGCTCCTGGTTACAAGTGTTGTCGTTTTCATGATGGGGCTTGTCTCTGAACAGATATGCCAGATGCGGTTTGAACGGTCTGGGGATTTCAGGCTTGAGGATATCATCAAAAAAGTAAAATGATGGGCTTGGTCACAACATGGGCCGCTCTGGGAAGGGTTCCTACGACAATATTGTTTAGGAGGACAAGTATCCGGCTATGGCATCAGAACCTGTTTCCAAAAATAGAAAATCCATGCACCATACTCGGAAAGAACCCACCGGATTTGACGTCCGTCCTTCCACCATTCTTTTTCATCAAAGGGATCTGTTTTGGCGGCCACCATTGTTATGTTCAGACGTTCCTTGAAAGCTCGTTGCCATATGAACAGGGCACGTCGGGTATGGGACTTACTGGTAGTGATGATGATTTTTTTTATTTTTTCTCCCCGGAGGAATTCTCCGACACACCGAGCTTCCGACATTGTATCGTAAACATCTTCACCACTGATGTGAATGATATCTTTTTCGGGGACCCCCATAAAATTTAACAAACCCATATAATCGCTGTACCAGGGACAAGGGTGCCGGAATCCCTGGATTTCCAGATCGCGGAGAATATCCGATTTACGGTTGCCGTTAATTATTACTTTTTTCACAAAATTATTTTTATACAAATCCGCCGCTTCCACCAGGCGGGCATAATATTCAGATCCAGTATAAAGAACCACCACCGCTTCGGACTCCAATGGGAGTTGATCAATGACCAGAAAAGATCCAATACGGGGGCTTATCCAGATAAAGAAGATGGCGGCAACGCAAAAAATAAAAAATGTTTTTTTAATTTTTAACATACAGGTTTTTCCTTTAAAACGTTTTCCCTAATTCTTTAAATAGAGAAAGAATTGGCAGTGGTAAAGCTTAAGATAGCAGTACTCAAGGAACTTATAAAAAACCGAACCAGCTCGACTGAGAAATTAGAAGTAGCTGAATCTTGCATAAAAAAGGAACAATATTTTCAGTGGGATACATCAAAGCCCTTCTGCCCCATATCATCCAGTACAAAGCCGCCAGATACCGTCTGGCAAGGCCTGGCACCCCCATCAATCTGACCTTTTCCGTCACCAATACCTGTCAGTCCAGGTGCAAAACCTGCAATATCTGGAAAATATACCGGGACCAGCCAGAAAAACGCCACACAGAGCTGAACATCCAGGAAATTGAAAAAATTTTTCAGACCATTGGCCATGTCTATATTTTCAACGTCAGTGGCGGTGAACCATTTTTAAGGGAGGACTTCCCGGAAATTGTCAAACTGGCCTGTCAATACCTGAACCCCGGCATTATCCATATTCCCACCAACGCCATTGCCACCCAGAAGATTAAAACCCAGCTGGCCGACATTTTAACCCATATCCGAGCAAAGCATCCCCAGGTGCACTTGACGGTAAAACCCAGTCTGGACCACATCGGCAAAGAACATGACCACATCCGGGGGGTCCCCGGAAACTTCAATAAAGTACTCACCCTGTTTGATCATCTTAAGGAACTGAAACCCGATTTTCCCCAATTGCATGCGGAACTGGGCACGGTGATTTCCAGATGGAATGTCATGGATATTGAAGAGATCTCCCGGTACATTATCTCAACCCTTTCCCCGGACAGCTACCGCAACGAAATTGCAGAACAACGCTCTGAAATGTGCAACCAGAACGATCCCATCACTCCCAATGCCCGGGACTATGACCGGGCCATCCGTTTTTTTGTCTCCTCCATCCGCTCGGACATGGACAGAAAGGTCATGTTTCAAAGACTTACCAATGCCTTCCGGCTGGTATACTATCAACTTGCCATTCGGATCATGAAGGAAAAAAGGCAGGTGATCCCTTGTTATGCCGGTATCTCCAATGCCCACATGACCCCATACGGAGATATCTGGCCTTGCTGTACCCTTGGTTATGCAAAATCCATGGGCAATCTTCGAGATTTTGGATATGATTTTCACAAGCTGTGGAACAGCGCTTTGGCAGGTCAGATCCGCGGGGAGATCAAGGCAAGAGAATGTTATTGTCCGCTGGCCAACCAAGCCTACTCCAATATTCTCATGGATGCCAGTACAATGAAAAATATCTTTACTACTCTTTTTCGTTCAAAATTAAGGTGATGACATGATGTCACCCGTTATTACCATGTTGGGCTCCCTGCCCCCCATTCGAGGCATCAGCAGCTATTGTTTTGAGCTTTCACGGGAAATTGCCGGGCAGTGCCCGGTGCAGTTCATCTCCTACAAGGACAATAAAATTTATCCGTCTTTTCTCTATCCCGGTGGAGACATGACCGACAACACCTTCCCTTCCCTTAATGCCCCAGGTCTCAAGATCATCCCGGGCCTTGTCTGGTACAATCCCTTCACATGGCTGAAGCAGGCCCTGAAAAATTCCGGCGACATTCTCCATGCCCAGTGGTGGAGCCTTCCCCTTTTTCCCATCTATATCACCTTTTGTCTGATGTTCAAACTACGAAGAAAACCAGTGATTCTGACAATTCATAATGTACTGCCCCATGAGTCTTCCCCCATTTTTACCATGGCCTCTAGGATACTTTTCAGCCTGTGCAGTCATTTTATTGTCCATACCCGCATCAACAAAAAACAACTGAAAGACCATTACGGAATCCCGACAAAGAAAATTTCTGTCGTTCCCCATGGGCCACTTGATTTTTTTCACCATGAGCGCACTTGTGGTCCCGTCTCCTTCAAGGAAATCCTGGCAGTCAAAACTAATCTTGGGCTGCCTCTTCAAAAGAAAATTATGCTTGTTTTTGGTGCCGTCCGGCCTTATAAAGGATTGGATACGGCTCTGAAAGCCTTAGCCTATCTGATTTCAAAAAACCCTCATTTCGGAGGACACCTGCTGATAGCCGGAAAAATGTGGCGTGACCAGGACATTTACGAAACTTTTATAAAAGAGCACAATCTGTCAGATTATGTTACCCTCCATCCCGATTATATTCCCACGGATCAGGTGGCCCGTTTTTTTGCCATCTCTGATCTGGTACTGCTGCCCTACAGGAAATTTGACAGTCAGTCCGGTGTGGGAACCCTGGCAACGACTTTCAGAAAACCGATGATTGTCTCCCAAACCGGTGGGCTGCCCGATCTTGTACAAAACAAATCCATGGTCGTCCAGCCGGGCGACTGGAAAGGGCTGGGGGACCGGATCACCCATGTGCTGTCGGATGAGCGCATTTTAAAATCCATGCAACGGGATGCTGACACAACGGCCCAGAAAATTTCCTGGAAAAGAATTGGTGCCATCACGGCAAATATTTACCAAAAATGCCTTGATTCAGGATAAGGATCTGATGTTGATGTGATATGTTTCAGATTGTATACTTGTCACCACGGATCGACATGATCTGATTGATAACCAAATATTTAGTAAACACTAACGAACCACAATCTTATCTGAGGGGTTATGCACAAAACTAAAAAGGATAACCTTTAAACCTTTAGGATTGTGTCGACCTGTAAGGTCGATCTCAATCCTTTGTTCAAGAAGCCCGGCATCGAAGCCAATTCGAATTTTTTGCCATAAGGGTTTTACTTTGGATAGTTCAGGAAGGAGATCCCACCGAAATGGGACAACCTCCGGTGGGAAGGAGGATGGCTTTAAACAATTACTTTTAAATCATGTTATTTCAGCCAGCTCTTTGACATTTTGTAGATAAAAACGCCTCTCTTTTGTAAGCGTAAGCGCAGATATCCTTCTCCGTTCAGACGGAATAAAAAGAACGATTTTTAAACAACTGGTGCTCTAAATTTTACCCGGTATCTGCGGGGATCATTTGATGCGGCAGCACCGAATGGGAATATTTTAGTTCCCCCCCCACAGTCCGGGCAAATAAGCGTTGGTAACACCGTCTCAGTCCCAGAGGATAATTCTTATGCCTTTATCCCATAGGCAGATTTCATGAGTTGTCGAATGTGATCCAGATCAACTGAAGATGAAGGGCTCAAAAAGCCATAATACCTCAACTTCATAAAACCTGTGGGCAGCACATGTTGAAGAAAACGTCTGAGGAATTCCATAGCCTCAAGTTTCATGATGCGCCAGCGCTCACTGCCTGTTTTTTTGTACTTGAAAAAAACATCCCGACCCTCAACTTTGACAATACGATGGTCGGAGATGGCCACCTTGAAAACATAGGGCGCCAGGTATTTGATGCTAGTTTCGCTGTTACCCACGGCTTGACAATTCACATTCCAGGCAATCTTCCAGGCACTTACAGGTATCCGGGACAACAGGCCAGCTTTTTTCATCTCTTCGCAGAATTTTGCCCGGAATATCTTTGACATGGCCCTCACCGGCAGATAAAAATCAATTCTGGAAGGATGCCAACTGCCATCCTCCTTTAAAATTGCGCCACCAGCAACAATGTAATGGATATGAGGGTGGTACTGCAACTGGCGGCCCCAGGCGTGAAGCACTCCAAAGAAACCGGTGAGATCACCTCCGATATATTTGGGATCGGGCGTGAGTGTTTTCAGGGTCTGTGAAGATGCCGCGAACAGGGCTGTATATGCGGCTTGCTGGTTGCTGCGGATGAATCGTCGCAATTGTTCGAGTACCGTGAAGGTCATCATAAAGTGGTGACCCGGCAATTGTCGATTCATCTGCCCTTCCACCCATTGTTTGATTTTATGGTTTTGACATGCCGGGCTATGGCGGTTACCGCAGGATCTGAATGAAATGTGCTGAACATGGCACTTGGTGCATTCATAAACAACCAAGCCGCAAGCTTCTGTGCGACACTCCATGATGGCTTTAATAACCTTTTTGTGGTCATTGGGCATGAACGTTCCAAAGGAAGCCATATGCTCCGGCCCAAAGGTTCGAAAGATTTCATTAATTGAGTACACGGTCAAATCCTTTCATAGTCTTGTCTATGATTTCATAGGCATCTTCAGTGCCTTTGTTGGTGAAATGGAAATAGACCATGGTGGTTTCCAGCTGGCTGTGCCCCATGTAGCGTTGAATAAGCCTGGGGTTGGTACCAGCTTCCAGCAGATGTGTAGCTTATGAGTGCCGCAGAGTGTGGATGGAGACACGCCGCTTGGTGATACCAGCGGCAATTTTTGCCTGAAGAAAAGCACCTTGTACGCCCTCAATAGACATTGGAGTTTCCGAAACGGGGGCTTGACTTCCCCCTCTGCCCATGGCTGGAAATATCAGCTTGGGGTTTTTGTGGGTGACCCAATAATGTCGCAGCAGATAAAGGGTGTTTTGTGGAAGAGGGACGAACCTGTCTTTTGCCCCTTTCCCTCTTTGCACATGGATCATCATGCGATCTTTGTCGATGTCCGATACCTGCAGCGCAAGGCCTTCGGAAAGCCTGAACCCGCAGGAATACACAGTGGAAAGAAAGGCGTAGTTGTGAAAGGTGGTCACGAAACTCAGTATATCGAAGACCTCTTTCTGACTCAAAACACAGGGAAGCTTTTTTCCCTTTTGGCATTCATGTAGGTGAAAACATGCCATTCTCGCTTGAGCACATTTTGAAAAAAGAATCTGATACCGCAATAAGCAATGCGCATGGTGGCGGCAGACCACTGATCCTCGTTTTACCTGTGAAAAAAATAATCTTCCAGCTCAACTTCTGTGATGAGATCTGGCGTTTTGTTGTAAAAGTCTACCATCTGACGAACTGAGCGGGGGTAACATTGTTGAGTTCTCTCACTCATACCGGCAAGCTTGAGGGCTCTCATGGATTTTTCTTAATAATCTTTCATCATGACACTTCTCCTTATATTGGGGTTAAAAGGAACTACCCCTTAAAATTACAAGAAGTGTCTGTTTTTATAAAATTTTAAAAGGAAAAGGCGGATATGTTGGGAAACATCATGGGGCGAAAGTCTTGACGAATCTGCCGCGCAGCGGTTTACTTGAATATATGTTCAGAGTTCGGCACATGAAATCTAAGGTGTTGTAATTTCAAATGATATACTTCTCAGAATTTCGTGTACATTTCAACAATTTAAAAAATTAAATATTTGAATTTATAGGATAATTTTTTAAAAAAATATTTATAATTAAAACTTTACTGTTATAATGCAAATTAATGATAGCAAAGAGGATAAATAAAATTGGTCGATTGGGGATATATACAGAGACCGACGTCAGAAGGAGAACCTTCCGGAAGGTATTTGTGGATTATGTCCCCGTGGCCTATTTTAATGTGGATAAAATTAATGAACGGAAAATGGCAGTAATCGATCTTGTTGAGCAAGCTCATTGTAATCAGAAAGAAGCCGGAATAATCTGTGATTTTCACCGCAACACCGTATTCAAAATATTACGGGTAAAAAGACTTCTTGGTATCGAAGCCGTTTTTGAAGACAATCGTGGGCCAAATGGCCCTTTTAAGTACATTGGGAAAATTCGCTCTCACATCAAAAAAATGATAAGATCACATCCGGACTGGATAGACCAGAAAATTGCGGATGTAGCCTCAAAAGAATTGTCAATGGAAGTTTCCCGCAGTGCAGTTGCCAGAATAAGGTCTGAAAAGGAAAATCAAAACTGGCGGAATCGAAAGAAAAACAGGTCAGAATTATTGGAAGATGCGTATTTTGCCGATGCCCTGGACAAAGTTGATTTTGAAAAGAAGCAACTCGAATTAGATATGATCTGGGATCAGGAAATAAAAGAAGCTGTCTAACGGTGTTCTACAGAAGGTCCGATTGAAACTGAGAATTACTCTCAAAAAAACCTTACTGACCGCCTAATCTGCGGAGAACATTATAATTTTGCTGGGCAATTGATGCATCACTGTTTCTTAAATGAAATTGATTTCGACGAAATCACTTCGGTTTATCCTGTAAGCTCGGACAATATTTATCAGAGACAGGACATTTTGAGCACGATTTTTCATAGTATCAATTTGGGGATTCCTTCTATTGAAGGGCTCAAATTGATCAATCCTAGTGATATGGGCTTGCTTATCGGACACAACAGAGGGCCTGATAAAAAAACGATCAGAAGGCAACTTGCAGAGATTGGAAAACTTTATCAAAGTGATGCGTTGATAGACAACTTTGCGCAAGTTTTGTTGGAACAAAATTTTATTGATCGGGAAGTTTTCTTTATTGACGGACATTTTTTGCCCTACTACGGTCTGAAAGTCATCGCCAAAGGGTATTATACCGTTAGAAGACTGGCAATGAAAAGTAATGAGCTTTACACAATTACGGATCTTCAGGGACGACCATTATTTTTTATTACTGAATCCAATGAGATAGATTTCAGACCTATCATCTCAAGAAGTGTAAAGAAATTGAAGGAATACGGTATAGATCGCCCTATATTGGTATTTGATAGAGGTGGGTATGGCATTCATTTTTTTACACAATTGGATAAAGATGCTGATTTTATTTCATGGGCAAAATACGTTGGAGACAAGGCATTAAACAGTATTACAGACACCGACTTTACAGTTGGGTTATCATTCTGCGGTCATAATTATGAAGTGGCTGAGCAAAGCAGAACCGTGAAAGAATCTGTGCAAACGGCAAAAAAAGAAGGGCGTTCTGAACCTGCGGTCATCGATTTGAGAATGATCGTCCTGAAAAATGTTGATACTGGAAAAAGAATTGCCGTCTATACCAATAATAGAAACCTTCCCATGACATTGCCTTCTACATGCTGAATCGGTGGGGAAAATCGGAAAATAACTTTAAAGAATTGATGGCCCGCTTCAATCTAAATTATCATCCTGGATATGATCTCAAAGAGCTTGAAGATCAACCTCTTGTAGACAATCCGGATATTCCCTTGATCAAGCAGGCACTTCGTCAGTTGAAAAAAGAGATTGCAGGGTATGAAAATGAAATTTTGATATTGGAAGCAAAAGAGAGCAAACGTAAGGATATCGGACGACAAAAAAAGATATCTGTTTATCTTGCCCAAATAAAGGAATATCACAAAGATATAGCCGGTTTTGAGAAAAAACTCACTGAACTTCCGGACAAGGTATCCATTCTTGACATTTTGAATGGCAAACCAATGAATCGTTGTGATTTGGAAAAGAAAAAGATCTATGATGCAATGCAGTTTTTGGCATACAACTCGCGTGAAAGGTTGGTTGAGATTTTTAGAGATTGTTACAACGATAAGCGTGATGTCAAACAGGTACTGGACAGGATAACCTCCAGTCCCGGCAACATAAAACTACACGGAAAAACCTTGTTTGTTGTTTTAGAATGGATTGAAAACAATATCCATAGAGAAGCTGCGATTAAATTATGTCAAAAATTAAATAAAATGGATATTCGAATGGTAGGTGATTTAAATTTGAAATTAGCATTTTATATTTCAAAGTATCCCAAACATAGTCTCAAAAAGAGTTCATGCACAAATTGACATGAGAAAAAGTACCCTCATGTGCCGAGCTCTGATGTTTAAGATTTTTTCTAAAAAAAAAGAAGGTTATCTGAATTGGGATTAAAGTTTAAACCTGGTGATGAACACTATCGTGCCTATGTAGGCCCTCCTCAAGATTATGACTTAATTTCTGCTATGGTTTTTAATCTTCTTACCTGTATAGGCCTTCGTCAACATAATCGAATTTTGGATGTTGGGTGTGGTTCTCTTAGAGTCGGGAGGCTCTTAATTCCATATTTAAATGCTGGCAACTATTTTGGAGTGGAGCCAAACAAGTGGTTAGTGGACGATTGGGTCATGAATGAAATTGATCAAGATGTGGTAACGATTAAGAAGCCCATTTTTTTATTTAAAAATTCGTTGGATAAGTTTGACAAAACGTTAAATATCGACTTTGCTATAGCTCAATCCTTTTTTAGTCATACAGGAAAGGACTTAATAAAAAAGTGGTTGTCTGATATTTCATTTCACCTAACAACCAAAGGGGTTTTGTTGGCGACTTTCTTGATTGATAATGAGGACTATGTTGGAAGTGGTTGGATTTACTCAGAATATGCTAAATATAAGCAGGAAACAAGGAGGGAACTGGCATCTGAATTTGGGCTTGATTTTCAGATCATTGATTGGTTGCACCCTCGTCAAACATGGGCAATTTTTTCTAAAGGAAACTATGATAAAAGCTTAGTTGAAGGTGGTGCAATTTCATGGAACCGATTTTTGTCCACAGTAACCGATAAAGAAATGGTACCAAACACTCTTTATGTCCTTTCACACAGCGGCTTTGAAAGGATTAAGTGTAAGGCTATATAAAACATATGCTCAAAAAAAAAATCACAATCAACTCTCCCGATATAATGAAAACTAAAGGAATCTCAGTCTGGTTGACCATGTTCAGTGAATTATGGGGGAGCAGAGAATTGATATGGAGATTAATGATTAGAGACATATCGGTTCGCTACCGGCAATCTGTTTTTGGTTATGTATGGGCGATATTGCCTCAAATAGTCACGGTTGCTATTTTTACTTATTTATCTCAGCACAGGGTTTTGGATATAGGGCAGACGCAACTACCGTATATTGTTCATGCGTTATGGAGTATTTCAGTTTGGCAATTATTTTCAACCTGCCTGACGGGGTGTACTAATAGTCTGGTTAATGCCGGCTCTCTGGTTACAAAAGCAAATTTCCCAAAAGAGTCTTTGGTAGTGGCCTCAATTGGGCAGGCCATATTCGATTTTTTGATTCGCTTGCTTCCTGTTACAATAGTAATATTCTGGTATGGTTTTGTACCTTCATGGCATATTATATTTATACCATGCCTTTTATTTTTCATCATAATGATGGCCATAGGCGTGGGTTTTATTCTGTCAATAATTAACCTTGCCCTTAGGGATGTGAGCAATGCGGTCAGTATTATGCTGACCTTTGGCATTTTTCTATCTCCCATATTGTACCCTCCCCCTATGCAAGAGCCATTGTCATTGATTAACTGGGTCAATCCGTTTAGCCCATTATTGATAAGCACACAGGAATTCTTATCAGGTGTCCCACTATCCTATCCGTATATAATGAGTTTAGTGATGATAGGAGCGATGATTCTTTTCATGATGGGGTGGCGTATCTTTCATATAACAATGCCAAGAATAGCTGAAAGAGCATAATCAATGGAAAATAACGCATTAATAAAAGTTGAAAATGTAAGCAAGAAATTTTGTCGTTCATTAAATCGGTCCATGTTGTATGGGGTGCAAGACATTTCAAAAGATATTTTAGGTATAAACTCAAGCAGAGATAAATTAAGGAAAAATGAATTCTGGAGTCTAAAAAACATCTCGTTTGAAGTTAGAAGAGGGGAATGTCTGGGTATTATAGGACCTAATGGCGCAGGGAAAAGCACTTTACTAAAAATGATAAATGGTATCATTTTACCAGATAAAGGCAAGATCACTACGAAAGGAAAAGTGGGATCCCTAGTTGAGATCGGTTCCGGCTTTCATCCTATGCTATCCGGACGAGAGAATATCTATATCAATGGCTCAATACTGGGAATGAGTAAGAAAAAAATTGATAAAAATTTTGACAGCATAGTTGAATTTGCAGAACTGGCAGACACAATAGACATGCCAGTTAAACATTATTCCAGCGGTATGTATGTGAGGCTCGGCTTTGCTGTCGCAGCCCATGTTATACCCGATGTATTAATTCTTGACGAAGTTTTGGCAGTGGGTGATATGGCTTTTGTGGCAAAATGTTTTCAACATTTAAGTGAAATCAAAAAAAAGACTGCCATCATTTTGGTCTCCCATGATATG
The DNA here is from genome assembly GCF_054657595.1 of Desulfocicer niacini. Classification (NCBI taxonomy): domain Bacteria; kingdom Pseudomonadati; phylum Thermodesulfobacteriota; class Desulfobacteria; order Desulfobacterales; family Desulfobacteraceae; genus Desulfocicer; species Desulfocicer niacini. The sequence goes on along the minus strand of NZ_BAAHYK010000031.1, from coordinate 8,422 downwards.
AGAAATATTTCAAGAATATGCAATAGATCCTTATTTATAAATAATGGTGAGCAACTTTACTTGGGAAATACTGAACAAGCGATTAAAATGTTTAGGACCCAAATTAGTCATGATGATAAAAAGAGTGACTGCTATAATAGTGATATTGTTGAAATTAAACATGTAAATGTAAAAAATTCAGTAGAACAATTTAATGATATTAAAATTCTTATAATCATTAAAGTCAACAAAAAAATCTCTTTGTTTTATAATGTAGCTATTCACAGAATAGACGGTGTTCATTGTTGCGGTATTTTATCAAAAGAAGATGATTTATATACATTTGATAAAGGTAAATTTGAGATCAAATTAAAATTGAATAAATGTTCTATTATGCCTGGAAGATATAAAATTACTGTGGCTCTATGGAATGATGATAAAACGGGCTTATTATCACTGTGTGAAAACATAACTGCTTTTACAGTTGTGGGGAATGAAGACACTCAAGGTGTTTTTATGCCAGAGCATAATTGGTTTGTAAAAACTGTATGAACTAAAAAAACAATTAAAGTTTAAAAAATAAAGATATGAAAAATTTAATTTTTGTTTTGGGTATGCATCGAAGTGGCACATCAGCTATGACAGGTGTGTTAAACCAACTAGGATGTTCATCAGGAAAGGATGAAGAATTATTATCATCAACTCAGTATAATGAACTTGGTTATTTCGAGCGAGAAGATTTTGTTGAATGTAATGAAGCAATTTTATGTGAAAATTTCCTTGGATTATTTCCGGAGTTGAAAACCTTGAATTATTTTGAAGACCTTAATACTCTTGATGGATTTGGTTGGCTTTTTGGTGCATGGGTTCCATATATAAAAGAAAACTTATCTGCAAATATCTATAAAAAAATCGATAAGTTTATCAACAATATTAAACTTTTCAAACAATCGTATGGATCGCCAATAACTATTAAAGACCCAAGACTGTCTCTTACATTTTCAATCTGGAAAAAATTTCTTAAATCCAAGGCACCTGTTATTATAATGATAAGAAATCCGTCAAATGTAGCAGATTCTCTATATAAGCGTGATAAGATCATACCTAATATATCAATGGACATGTGGTTAACATATACTAAAGCAGCCTTTAAAAATGCAACCGATTGTCCTTCAAAGGTTATTGATTATGATGATTTAATTAATAATACAGCCGAAACGGTTCAGTCTGTTATCTCTTTTTTACAAACCAATAATGTCGAAATCAATTTTAATTTCAATCAAGCAAAAAAACATATAAAAGCGACTCTGAGACATGAAAAGAAAATGGAGTTCAATTATATAAACCATGCTGCTTTAGATGTGTACAGCAATATAAAAAATGGTGATCTGAGTATTATTGAAAAAAAAAGTTGGCCTTTCAGAACGGATAAAAGAGGATGGGAAAAAGCTTTAATTCAGCCATTGTATGTTCAAAAAGAGTTTCAGAAAATTGCATTAATTCAAAGGACTAAACGACTTTTATCCCATCCAATTACAGGCCCCGTTATTAAAACAGTCCGGGCACTAAAGAATGATACTTCTTTTGGTAATTGTGAATATTGATCGTTTTCTTGAACGATAGAAATATTTTTCTCGTAGTATAAAAAGAAAAAATACTACTTATACTTTAATGACGTTGAAAAAAAGCCGCAACCATACGAGTTCAGTGTTTTGGCCTTATAAAACAAAATCACGATTCATAAGATATAAAATTATATATCCATTACCTTGTTACAAATGATTTTCAAGAGAAAATATATGTATAAAAGCCCTTTCGTTTCAATTTGCATCCCGGTATATAATGGTGCACAATATTTAAAAGAAACCATCCAGAGTGCGTTAGCTCAGAGTTTCTCAGAGTTTGAACTTCTAATAATTGATGATGGGTCGAATGACGAAAGTGTTATAATCATTTCAGAATTTGAACGCATTGATTCAAGAATTGTGTTTTTAAAAAACAACAATCGTTTAGGCTTAGTAGGCAATTGGAATGAGTGTATAAAAAACTCACATGGAAAATGGATCAAGTTTATTTTTCAAGATGATTTACTTGAACCCAATTGTCTCGAAAAAATGATTCATTGTATGGAAAAATCATCAGGTAAAGAAAAAATAATATTTTGTAAAAGAGATTTTATTTTTGAAAACATTTTGCGCAGTAAATTTGAGCTTGATTTAAATCAAAAAAAATTTATATGGGATATTTATCCAAAAAAAATTCATATCAAACCTATAGATACAATCAAAATTATTACAAGGTACCCAGGACAAAATATTTTTGGAGAACCTTCTTCCTTTATAATACACAGAGATATTTTTAACCAATTTGGTATGTTCGATTCTACTTTCCAACATATATGCGATCTTGAGTATTGGCTGCGTTTAGGGGTGAATAGGCAGATGCTAATGATTCCTGAGACACTGGTTCATTTCCGCGTTCATAATAAATCAACTACAAGTTTCAACCGTAAGGAAAAGTGGATACAAACGCGATACTTGGATAGACTTCAGCTATTTATAAAATTTATGAATGATAGTTCATATACCTTATTGAGAAAAGAATTAAATAAATGGCCTTCCAGAATGTTTTTAAAAAATCAGACAACAATTTTTGCAAGAAGAGTGAGAATAGATGTGCTATCAGAAAAAAACGATCAATGGGAAAAGGACTTTACCAACTTTTGTGAAAAATACCGTGATATTAAGACTCTATCTAATACAAATTACTTTATCTTGGCAATTCGATATTTTATTTCAAGGTTTTATCTTGAAATAAAATGGTCCCTAAGCAACATAGGTCAGAAATTGATATAAAGATTCTTGATGAGATAATATAACTTTAGGATTGACTGAAATATTAAAAACCATATAAAAGAACTTGAATTTAACTAAATAGAGCGTGTCGCAGAACTCAAATCAAATATTTCAGGGTGTTAGGTCAGATATCAAACTTTTTTTGAAAAATTAGCCGGAAATTAGACACCATAAAAAAATATAATTGCTTAATATTATAAATATCTTATTTCTGAGACACGCTCTAAATACAAAGAACTATTTGCGATGCTTATTTGGCGATTCATTAAGATAGTAGGCAATTACTTAATTCCGATTTTAGCCCCGGTTCCGTGGGTATTTGTAATATTTCAGAAATTAATAAAAGAAATATTATTTTCCAATAAGGACGGGAATAAAAAAATTTTATTAATTGCACAAAATAAAATAGCAGCAGATCATATAAAGCTTATTTGGGATTTATTTAAAAATGATTCAAAGCTTATTTTTTTTGTTACGGACGATCAATTATTTAGTAAACATTTTTCAAAAAAAGATTTGTCAGCCATAATTAATGTGAAATATATAAATATCTTACATGCCCTTTTATGTTATTGGGATTTAATAATTTATGTTAATCATCCATGGGGCTTTGGCATTTGGTTTGCACCATTTATTAAAAAAGTTTTTATTAATCATGGAATTTGTACTGGAAAAATAAATAATATGATGGGAGAAGACGGTGTTTATGGAAAAAGTAGAGTAATTCGACCATACTCTAAACCTTTTTACGATAAAATGTTTGCTGCCAGTTCCTTCGAAAAAGAACACGCCATTTCTTCAACTAAAGAACTTCTATATCGGGTTGCGGTTACTGGCTTCTTGAGAGCTGATTTGGTTGAAAAGTTGCAAAAAAAACAAAGGGATTTTATTAGAAAAAAACTTGGCTACACAAAAGAAGATATAATAATACATATTATATCAACATGGGGACAGACATCATTGTTTCAAACGATAGGTGAGAATTTACTTTATGAAGCAATCAAAATTTCAGACAAATATAAATTTATTTTTTCGTTGCATCCGCGACATGATGAGTTTGGTGATATAAAAGGAAGAAAAAGAAAAGATATATTAAATAAATATCAATCTCAAGGAATTCGACCAGCCAGCGAGTTGGCATGGGACGAGTATGTTGTTGCTAGTGATATTGCTATTTCAGATCAGTCTTCTTTATGTTTGTATCATGTTCTGTTAAATAAACCTGTTATATTAGTCCCGGTTAATAGTGAATCCTATGTTAAAAATTCAGTATTTTATCAGTTAAAAAATTTAACACATATATTAGAATGCCCTAATAAACTTGATAACATAATACAAATTGCCATAAACGAAAGTAACAAAAAAGAAATTTATGAACTTAGCTTAGCAATCCGAAGTTATCCAGGTTGTGCAGCTGAACGTTATAAAGAAGAAATATATAGGTTGTTATTTATATGAAAAAAAGAGTTATAACCTTTGGTACATTTGATGTTTTTCACGTCGGCCATTTACGCATATTGAAGCGCGCCAGCAACTTTGGCGATTATTTAATTGCAGGTGTTTCTACTGATGCATTGAATTTTACAAAAAAAGGGCGTAATCCCTTTTATCCTCAAGAAGAACGTATTGAGATCATCGCTGCTCTGCGTTGCGTAGATGAGGTATTTTTGGAAGAATCGCTTGAGCTTAAACGTAACTATATTAAAACTTATAATGCGGATGTTTTGGTAATGGGCGATGATTGGGCTGGAAAATTCGATGAATTCAAAGATATTTGTCAGGTTAAATATTTACCCCGCACACCTTCTATATCAACAACTGCTGTAATTGAAAAGATAAGGATACAATGAAACCACTGATTAACCACCAATTAATTAACGCATGGATTATTGCCATACGTCAAACTTTGGTAGCAACAGCGGCAAGATTGTTTGGATTTACCTTAACCTGTTTAATAAAACGAGATCCTGAATTAACAGTGGTCATAAACCGTCCAGGAACTTCTTTTGCAGATAATAGTAAATATTTTTTCGTTCATGCCACTGACTTGGCAAGGAAAGACGAACGGGTTGTTATGTTGACAGTAGATCCTTTCATACAAAAAAGGATTGCTGATGCAGGAGGTAAATCAGTTTTACACCCATCTTGGAGTTCTATCAACCTCTTGCTTCGATGCGGTAAAGTAGTAACTGATATGGACTGGTTTAATTTTGGTTCATATCCTTTAACACAGGGTGCTAAATTAATTCAACTCTGGCATGGTGCACCACTTAAACATATTGAGTTGGATTTATACAGAAAACGACTTAACAAGATGCCTGCATGGATGAGGCCTTTATTAAAAATTCAAAAAACGGTGATAGGGCGTTACCCGGTCTATGATGTGGTTGTATCAACATCCCAATGGTTTATTGACAGAGCATTTAAACAATGTTTTAAAGCCAGGCAATTTGTCGCAACAGGTTATCCTCGTAATGATATTTTATTTGGCTGGCCTCCATCTGATAGTGTTGCTTATAGGCTGGCCCAGATCAATGTGGATAAAAAAGCATTGGAAACCGTTACAGCTGCAAAGTCCCAAGGGCAAAAAATTTGTCTGTATGTTCCCACGTTTCGAAAAGATATGGCTGACCCGTTTAAAACTGTAATTGATCTGGCACGTATTTCCGATTTTTCACAAAAAAATAATCTGCTGTTTTTATTAAAACTGCATCCATTCATGCATGGACATTCCCAAATCAATCAGTATTCCAACATACTCGAATATGCACCCCTTTGTGATGTATATCCGCTCATGCCCTTGTGTGATCTGTTAATAACAGACTATTCCTCAATCTTCTTTGATTTTTTGCTGCTTGACCGGCCTGTTCTTTTTTTTGCGTATGATCTGGAAGATTATTTAAGTCATGATCGGAACATGTATTTTGATTATGGAACCATGACTCCTGGAAGCAAATGTCAGACCTATGATGAACTTGAAATACATATTAAGTCTATTATTAATAATGATTTTCAGGATGAATATGCTGAAATGCGAAAAAAAATTAGGCATTATACGCATGACCACACAGATAACCAGGCCAACCGGCGACTTATTTGCGATCGTTTAAACAAAATGTAAAAGACATGGGGAATGCCCCTTTTTTAAAAGACTGCAGGGTTACCGTCTCACTGCTTGAATAGTAAGGGGGCAGGCACACTCTTTATTTTTTTCAATAGTAAGTCCACCTGTATCAAATTACTTTTTTTTCTAAATACCACTTGATCGTTTCTGAAATACCATCATTAAATTTAATTTTGGGTTGATAATTAAAATCTTTAAATGCTTTTTGAATTGAAAAAACCCTGTCTGTTATCGTTGAATCAATATTTTTATATGTTACAAAAGGTGTTGTTTTAGTTATTGTTGCAGTTATTTCAAAAAAAAGAGCTATATACTTGGCAAAGGTTTTGGGTATATAGATATAAGGTCGTTTTATTTCCAAAGATGATAAAATCAAATTTCTGAATGTATCCATTTCTATCGATTGAGCGGATGTCAGCAGGTAAACATTATTTCCGATCCCACCTACTCCAGATTTAATTGCGCCTTGAACAACATCCCTAACATGAACCAAAGGGGTTAAATTTTTTCCGGTTCCCACTTTTGGAAAGAACCCTTTCTTCATCAATCTGCAAATTTTTAAAAATTCCCCTTTTCCTCCAGGCCCGTAAACCAAACACGGTCTTAATACAATCCCTTTCAAACCATTCTCATTGCTATACTTCAATACTATTTGTTCAGCTTCATATTTACTGTTTTGATAAGGGGTTGATGGCCGGCAAGGTGTTTTCTCATCGACTATAGGAATATTTTTAATAAGCCCCATGGCGGCAGTGCTGCTAAAGTGAATAAATTTATCAACATTATTTTCAAGGGCATCTTGAATTAGATTAATCGTTCCTTGCACATTGATATGTATAAATTTCTTATATGCATCGTCCGACACAGCAGAAACATGGCCCGACCCTGCCAGATGAAAAACAGTGTCAATATTATTTGTTATCCCTTTAAGCGAATTTCCATCGGTAATATCACCATAAAAAAAATCATTCGTGAAACTTTTTAAAGTTGAAATATCCGAATTCCTTCTGACAAGGCATCTGCAACGATAGCCCTTGTCTGAAAGCTCTTTTACAAGATATCGGCCAATAAATCCGGTTCCACCTGTAATGAGAATATTTTTCATAGCTTAACCTTGACTCTTTTTTTGTGCGACAGCCACTATATATCTGCTCATTTGGAAAAACACATCAAATTTAAGTTTACAAAACATCAATGCAAATTGCATCAGAAAACTTTTCTTTTTGAAAACATTTGTTTGTGTACGGCTATTTGAAAAAAATCCTTCTTCACGAAATATTTGAATGTTAAATTCGGCTAATTTTAAAGCATGTTTCAAGGATTTAGGAGTGAAAAGACAAAAGTGGGAATGAGAAGTATGACGTTTTGATATATGCGTTGGCAAAAACATATTGATAATTTTATAGTTAAAAGGAAATAATTTCTCATTGGGGACTTCAATTAAAAGTAATCCTCCTGGTTTTAAAACCCTGTTAATACATTTTAAGGTCTTAATAGGATCAAGCACGTGTTCAAGTGTATGATTGATATTTATGACATCAAAATAATCATCTTTAAAGTCTACATTTTCTATATCAGTACAAAAAATATTTTGAAATCCATTTTGTTTTAGATAGTTACATGCCCATTCAGACACATCAATTCCTGTCACTTCCCACCCTCTAATTTTTGCAACGTTTAGAAAAGTCCCTGTTGCACAACCAATATCAAGAATTTTTCCCGGGTTTAAATGGTTTAAAAATTCATTAAATTTTTCTTCAAAAATCTTTTTATGTGCTTTTTCTGAAATGAGAAATTCGGAGCGATAATATGAATGATCACGGCATAAATCAATATGATTAATGCCCCTTGGATTCTGAAACATAAATTTACAATTAGTGCAACGGACAACAGTTATTGCTTTATTAGAATAGATACTCTTGTATTTGTTCGACTCACATATCGCACATGCCGAATATGATAATTGTTTTTTATGATTGTATTTCATTATTGTTTTCTCAAAAACATATTTAACCCCATTTTCAATAAACTATGGGCGTGGCAAATAATATTTGAATAAGCCTGATTTGTTAAGAGGCAAAAACATGTTTTATCTGGTTGATCCATTTATGGATACTTTCCTGTGTTGTTTTTGCACCAAGAACTTCACCTTTGTCACTAATGCCTATCAAGACTATTCCACCCAGACTCTTGGCAAAAGCGGATCGGTGGCTGTCAAGATACTTGTCGCATTTTTTGAAATTTTCTTCTCTTACAACAATACGTTTTCGGTACTTTCGGGGTAGCCCTTCTCCCCGGCCCTGTAAAGGGTCAAGATGAACGATCTGCAATCGCCCTTGACAGGGCCGGGGAGAAGGTTTTTTCGGTAATCACGAGATGATTATCATCATCTCGATTTAACAATCGATCTTTGATAACTTAATGGTTGCCTCTCATCCTGTTTGTCTGAATCCATCGGGAAAGT
>NZ_BAAHYK010000030.1:0-81496 GCF_054657595.1 Desulfocicer niacini | reverse complement strand
AACAGGATAGTCTGCCATATGGGTTATATTGGTTTCCATTTTACAATTCTTTTTTCAACAAGTCCCACCAAGGTCCACATGCCAAGCCCCATGGCAGACAACCAGAGAATGGCGGCAAACACCAGATCCACTTGGAGACGGGCATTGGACTGAATCATGAGAAACCCCAGGCCCTGCTGGGCACCCACCCATTCACCGATAACCGCGCCGATGGTGGCCACAGAGACTCCCACCCTGAGACCGGAAAAGAACTGGGGCAATGCCCAGGGCCAGTAAAGCCGCATGAAGGTGTCATAAAAAGAGGCCCCCATGAGCCGGAACAACACCCGATAAGCGGGATCACAATTTTTCAGCCCCGACAGCAAACTCACCGTGATGGGAAAAAAAATAATAATCCAGGCCATGAACACCTTGGAGGCAATACCATATCCCAGCCACACCACCAGAAGCGGCGCCAGGGCGAAAACAGGCACTGCCTGGGATGCCACCAGAAAGGGAGCCAACGCCTTTTCCAGTGACGGTTTTGAAAACATCAGGGTGGCCAGGGGTACCGCCGTGCACAGGGCCAGCACGATTCCCAGAACTATTTCAAGAAGCGTGATGACCGCATGGGGAAAAATCAACGACGCCCGGGTCACCGCCGTGACCAGGATAACGGAAGGCGGCGGCAGTATGAACACCGGGATGTCCATGAGCCGGGTGGCAGCTTCCCACACCCCCAGAATCAACACCACCAAGGTCAGGGAAAGATAATCAGATGATGTCACAGTTCTTTCTCCTCCAGCTGTATCAAAACCTGTTCCTTGATGGCCATAAGTCCGGGATCGGTGAACTTTCGGGGTTTTTTTTGATCCAGCACAAACCGCCGGGTAATCTCCATTGGGGAATGGCTGAGCAGATACACCTCATCGGCCAGAAGCAGTGCCTCTTCAATGTCATGGGTGATCATAAGAATGGTCTTTTTAAATTCTGTCTGGAGCAGCAAAAGAAGGGATTGCAGCCGTCGCCGGGTGATGGCGTCCAGGGCCGACAGGGGTTCATCCAGCAGGATCAGATCCCGATTAAACATAAGCGTTCTCACAAGGGCACACCGCTGACGCATCCCACCGGACACCTCATGGGGCAGATAGGTTTCATAACCGGCAAGTCCCATGCGCTTAAAAAGGAATTTTGCCCTTGCTGTCATTTCAGGCATGGGTGCTTTTCCGACTTTTGCTGGCAACAAAGCATTGTCAAGCAGGGAAAACCAGGGCAGCAACAGATCTTTCTGCTGCATGTAAGCGGCATGGTTACCCAGATGGGGCAAAGGACTTCCCTTCCAGGAAATGTCTCCCCGGTCCAAGCTTATCACATGGGTCAACCCGTCAAACAGGGTACTTTTTCCACACCCCGAAGGCCCCACAAGGACATTGAACTGCCCCTGCCCCACTGTCAGGCAGAACTGGGAAAAAATTGGCTGCGCCCCATATGTTTTTGCTGCACCTGAAATTTTAAGCATACACCCCTCGAACCTGATAAAAACAAAATCTGGCCATGGCAATTTTTGTGCTTAGTCACAACATGGGCCACATGGGAACCGGAACGGCGGACCTTTAAGGACGGCATCATGCCATCTTCATCATTATTTGTATCGGCAGGCCGACATTGTCGTCATATGAAAACTTCAAAGGGAAGGAACAGGGGAGGAAAACAAAAAAAAGACTTTCCTTCGCCAGAATTATCTGGATCAGGTTCCAGGAGTCGAGACACATACAAGTCTCCTCTCAGCCGATTGCCACCGGCTCCCCCAGCCTACTATCGAATTTTGGTAAATATTCGATCCGCACTCCATCTTCACCTGTTTTGGCCTACTCACATAGCATTAGTATGCTACGCAGCCCCAAACAGGTGAAGATGGGGCACTGTCCAAACATTTACTGAGCAAAGCCGAATATTTACGCATTTTGCACTGGTTTTTGTGAAATATCATGGCCACAACAAGATTGTCAACGCCAGTTATTTATTCTTCTTCAACCATTCAATGATATCATCGGACTCATACAGGGCAGTTCCATCTATAATAAGACACGGTACCTGTGCTTTACCACCGATATCGAGCAAGGCTTGTAGATTTTCAGGGGAGAAATCTCGATCTGCCAGGGGAATGGAAATGTTATTTTGTTTCATGAAATTAAGTACTTTTTTACAATAGGGACAGGTGGAGGTCATATAAAGTTTCAATTCAGCCATTTAATTCCTCTTGAGTTAATCATTATGGGGTAATTATGATTCAGACATCGTTGTACCATGAGAGACTGATCACAAGATTTGCCATTCTGGTATACCATAACGTTTTCCCATGGATAATTCCAGTTCTGAAACATAAAGTTCTATGTTATATATGGGCCTTGGTCACAACATGGTCCCCCCTGGGAAGGGGTGAGGCTTGCGTTATTGGGATTATCGGTGGTTTTAGCGTTTGCGCAGGCTTGTGGTCAATAACGCCAATAATACACGCCTGACCTCGTTGACCCAATACTTATGACGATTGGCCCATGTTATGATCAAGCCCTATATATGCCAGATCATCGGGTAAATCATAAAGGAAATCCCCTCATTTTTAAAAAACATTCAGGAAACAGTTTATGACAGACAAAGACGTAATCATCATCGGGGCAGGGGCATCTGGCCTGATGTGTGCCATAGCAGCAGGCAGACGTCAACGCCGGGTGGTGGTGCTGGACCATGGCAAACAGCCGGGACGTAAAATTCTCATGTCCGGCGGAGGACGTTGCAATTTCACCAATACCGGAGTGGAGGCAGATAATTTCATCTCCCACAACCCTCATTTTGTAAAATCAGCCCTGAGCCGTTTTTCCCAATGGGATTTTCTGGAGATGATAAACGCCCACCACATTCCTTATCATGAACGCAATCATGGTCAACTCTTCTGCGACAACAGCAGTGGAGACATCATGGAGATGCTTTTAAAGGAGTGTAAAAAAGCCAAAGTGGATATCCAGCTGGAGATCACCATTGATAAAATCCGTCAAATGGAATCCGGGGGTTTTGCAATTTCAACAAATCAGGGAGTCTTCCAGGGGAAATCCCTGGTGGTGGCTACGGGTGGGCTTTCCATTCCCGGAGCCGGGGCCACGCCTTTGGGGTATCGCATTGCCGAACAATTTAATATCAAGGTGTGGCCCACCCGGGCCGGCCTGGTTCCGTTTACCCTGCAACCACCTGACAAAGCAAAATTGTCAAATCTGCCCGGCATAAGTGTGGATGCCACGGTGACGGTGGGGCAACACCATTTTCGGGAGAGCATCCTCTTTACCCACAGGGGTTTAAGTGGCCCGGCCATTCTCCAGATTTCTTCCCTGTGGCATCCTGGAGAAGAGCTGACCATTAACCTGCTGCCGGACATTGATCTTGAAAAAACTTTAATAGAGGCCCAGTCAACATCCCCCAAACGAAAGGTAAAGTCTCTGCTGGCAGATTTCCTGCCAAAACGGCTGGTGACAGTCATGGTGAATGAATCTCTGGCAGATCAAGCCCTGCACGGCCTTTCCCATAATAAATTTAGAACCATTGCCCACAGTCTTCACCAATGGCAGCTAAAACCCGGCGGTACCGAAGGATACCGCACAGCAGAAGTGACCCTGGGCGGAGTGGACTGTGATGCGATCTCCTCAAAAACCATGGAGACCCGTCAGGTTAAGGGGCTATTTTTCACGGGTGAAGTGCTGGATGTCACCGGCTGGCTGGGGGGGTATAATCTCCAATGGGCATGGTCTTCGGGATGGTGTGCGGGGCAATATGTTTAATTAATAAATACCTCCGCCAATTATATTCTGGATCAATTTATCAGGCATATGATGTGCTCTCAAAATCATAAACACACAACATATTCAATCTTATCCTCCTGACCAAAGCACATTTTAGGCCTTGGTCACAACATGGGCCACCCTGGGGAGGGGTCAGGCTTGCGTTATTGGCGTTTTCGTTTAAAATTATCTTTATTCTTAGACACTTGTCAAAAACACAATAACACAAGCCTGACCCCGTTGCTCCGCCAATTGTGATGAAAGGCCCATCTTATGACCAAGCCCACATTTTAAAAATTGGCGAAGGCATAACAGCTACAACCCGTTTTTATACAAATCCTCATTAAAGCCAATGATAAAACGATTTTTCAGGCGAAGGGTCGGAGCCCTGAGGTTTCCACTGGGTCCCATCACCTGTTTTAAAATTTTATCTTTATCGTCCGTGGCCGGATTCCAATGTTGAACTTTTTTTCCCTTTGCCGTTGTAACCATATCTGCGCCTTTGATCATTTCCCAGGCAGCATCGGCATCAAATCGCTCTTTTCTTGCATCCACAACCGTTTTCATGGTTACTTCTTTTTCCCCAAGAACCTCCTGGGCGTTTTTACATGAGGCTCAGCCCTTACGAATATATGCCCACTCTATGTCCATCTTGTCCTCCTGAATCAACAATGGCTGCACCCCTTGTGTGTGGACTTAGCCACAAGCCTTTTCACCAGGGGTTTTAAAATAAGAAACAGCAGTGTCACCGCTGCCAATATGGCCACCGGGCCATGGTGTTGATGGGTCTGGGACTGCACCCAGGAACTGATATCAAGCCCCAGAAACCCATAGATTCCATTGACCAGTAACCCCATAACCAGGGAGCATATTACAATGGCCGACAGGTAAATTACCATGGTTTTTTTCCCCAGTAACTTTGACACCACGGTGATGGTGGCCATATTGGTGGCCGGTCCCGCCAGGAGAAACACCAGGGCAGCTCCTGGTGAAAGCCCTTTTAAAGCCAGGGCCGCTGCAATGGGAGTGGATGCGGTGGCGCACACATAAAGGGGGGTGGACAGAGCAATCATGACGAGCATGGAAAAAAGCCCATCCCCCAGATATGATTCAATGAAATGGGGAGAAATATACACCGTTATAACCCCGGCAAGACCAATGCCCACCAGCAGCCAGGTGCCGATGTCCTCCAGAAGATCCCCAAAGGCAAACCCCATGCCCTCTTTTAACTTAATCCCCATGGTTTTCTTTTCTGTCTTGTGAGATCCGCAGCCGCAGGATGGTGCCATGGTAAAAGGCGTGGCTTTGGGGGTTGGGGGCGCTTTGTCCAGCAGATTCACCCCGATGCCTGTGATGAGTGCCGTTAAAAATGCCGCCACCGGCCGGATCACCGTCATTACAGGGTCCAGCAGAGCATAGGTCACCGCAATGGAATCCACCCCCGTTTCCGGCGTGGAAATCAGAAAAGAGGCGGTGGCGCCCTTACTTGCCCCCTGCTCCCGCAATCCCGCCGCTGCAGGAATCACCCCACAGCTGCAAAGGGGAATGGGTACACCAAACATCGATGCTTTGAGAACGCTTGAGGCTTTCCCCTGCCCCAGATGTTTCTGGATAAAATCATTGGGAATGAATGCCTTGAGCAGCCCTGCCATGAAAAAACCAAACAAAATAAATGGGGAGGATTCAAGAAGAATGCCCCAACATGCGGTTATAATATTATAAATTGTGTCAACCATGATCTCTCCAATCAATATATGATAATACATTCATATGAAAAGCGTAAAAAAAAACAGGGTCAGGCTTGCTCTTCCTGAATATGGGCCAATCCATCACTTAAAAGTTCACGCACATGGTCATCATCCAGGCTGTAATAAACCATCTTTCCCTCTTTGCGAAATTTCACCACCTTTGCCCCCCGCAACACTCTAAGCTGATGGGATACCGCCGACTGATTCATGCCCAGCACTTCCACCAGATCACACACACACAACTCTTGCTCGTACAGGGCATTGAGGATACGAATACGGGTGTGATCTCCGAAAACTTTAAAAAAATCAGCCAGATCCATTAAAACCTGACGGGCTGGCATTTTTTCTTTTACCCGTTCCACGGCTTCCGGATGAACACATTGAATCTGGCATAGCTCCGATCTTACATCCTTGATCTTTCTCATTTTTATTCCTCTAAATCGGGCTTGGTCACAACATGGACCACGTGTCACAATTGCTGGACCAACGGGGTCAGGCTTGTGACCAAGTCCACTAAATAAACAGTCAAACATCAACCTGGACAAGCCAGAATTAAACATGTTTTCTGATTCTCTTTGCAAAATAACACGAAAATCAGAGATAGACTCCAACAATCAATACTGTCCAAACATTAAAATATTATATGAACATTTATTCATATAATCAACAATTATTTTACGGCGATGTAAAAGAACAGTTAAAAAACACATAGTAAATGCCGGAAGGCATGGTAGCTTAAAAGTTGTCTTTTTAACCCCATTCCCCTATAATTAAATCAATATGCTGATCAACAACAGCTTCCCTTCAACGGAGGGCTCATCCATGAAAACACACAACACCCTGCAAAAAAATTATCAACACGCATCAGACCTTTTCGCCCATAATCATCAGGCTCAGGCCCTTTGCTGCTGCAAAGAGATACTCCAGCAATGGCCCTGCCATGCAGACACCCTGCACCTGATGGGAGACATTGCCTTTGAAAAACAAAATTTTGCCCAGGCAGCAGGATATTTTCAACGGGCATTAAAAAAACATGAAGACAAGGCAAGCGATTATTTTGCCCTGGCAAAAACTTTCATAAAAATGAAAAAATTCAAACCTGCGGAAAACGCATTTTTAAAAGCAGTGCAACTGGCGCCGGGGAATATCGATATCCTTATAAACCTTGGCAATTTCATGGAAGGACAGCACCGCATCCGGGCAGCAGCGGCATGTTTCAGCCGGGCCATCACCATCAACCCCTCCCTTCCGGAACTCTATCTCAAACTTGGCACCCTGCAAAGCATACTGGGGGAAATCCAATCCGCCATTTTCAATTTCCAGGTGCTCTGTGAAATGGAACCACAAAACATGAGGGCAAAACACATGCTGGCCGCCCTTGAAGGAAAAAACACAGATGCCGCCCCCGAAACATATGTAAAAGCTCTTTTTGATCCGGGGTCAAGCGCCTATGACCGTCACATGCTAAAGGGTCTTGATTATCGGGTACCGGAGTTGATGGTGAATCTGTTAAATACCACAGATGCGTCCCATCGCAAATTTGATAATGCCCTGGACCTGGGCTGTGGTACCGGCCTTGGCGGCACGGTATTTAAAAAAAAATGCAACCGCCTGACGGGCATTGATCTGGCCCCTAAAATGGTTGAAATCTCCCGTCAGAAATCCATTTACGATGCATTGCATGTGGGTAATATCCTGGAACTGCCCAGCATCTGCAACGAGACATTTGACCTTTTTATTGCATCTGATGTGCTGGTTTACATAGGAAAGTTGCCGCCCCTGTTTACCGCCATCAGCCAATGTATCCGTCCCCGAACACTGTTTGTTTTTTCCACAGAAAGCCTTGCTGGAAAAGGATATAAACTTCAGGCCAGCGGCCGCTACGCCCATTCAAGACAATACATTAAAACAATTGCCAATACCTATGGTTTTGAATGCAAGGCCATTAAAGCAGAATGCATCCGAAAGGAAAGAGGCAAGGAGATGGAAGGAGATATCTGGATCTTGATTTTCAATGAGGATCTCCCGGGAGAATTCGGGCACCATACCGGCTGTTTCTTTAATGCTTAGGCAGTATTTAGCAATCGATATTTAAGCACACCAGCCTGACCCCATTCTCGTAAAATTGGCAGAAAAAACTTGAGCATCGAATATAAGGAGGATGTTATGTCAAAAAACCATAGCACCGCAAAAGAAGAAACCATCATCGTACACGGCATCAGCCAATGTCACACTACCAGCATGGATCTGGTTCCTCCCATTCACATGACATCCACCTTTAAATTCACAGACCAGCCCCACGCCCAGGAGGTATTTGCAGGCAGCCGGGAGGGATATCTCTATTCGCGCATCTCCAATCCCACCGTGGATCAACTCCAGGAAAAAATCGCCCTGCTTGAAGGTACCCAGGATGCCATTGCCACATCCTCCGGCATGTCCGCCGTGGCATCGGTGGTCATGTCCCTTGCCCGTCCCGGGGATAATATTATTGCCTGCAATGCGGTGTATGGCGGCACCTTTGCCCTGTTCCACAATCACCTTACCAACTTTAACATTGAAACCCGTTTTCTTTCGCCAAAGGACAGTAATGACACCGTCAACATTCTGCCCCTGATCGATGAAAAAACCCGACTACTTTATATGGAAACCCCTGCCAATCCCACCCTTGATATCATAGACATTGCCCTGTGGGCATCCATTGCCGGAAACCATGGTATCCCCCTGGTGGTGGACAACACCTTTGCATCCCCCTGGCTGCAGAAACCCATAAAACTGGGGGCGGATATTGTGGTCCACTCCGTCACCAAATACCTGGGGGGGCATGGGGATATCATCGGCGGTGTCATTGCCGGAGAAAAATCCATGACCACCAGAATCCGTGAAGCCTATGTCAATCATTTTGGTCCATCCATGAGTCCCTTTAATGCATGGCTGGTTCTTCGAGGCATCAAGACCCTTGTGGTGCGTATGGAACGGCATTGTCAGTCCGCCATGACCATTGCCCGATGGCTTGATACCCATCCCAGTGTCAGCCGGGTCTATTACCCGGGTTTACCCTCCCATGCCAATCATGACATTGCCGTCAAACAAATGAAAGCATTCAGCGGGATCATGTCCTTTGATGTAAAAGGTGGCATGGAAACTGGGAAAAAAGTACTCAATGCGGTGAAGCTGTGTACCCTTGCTGTCAGTCTGGGAGATTGCGAAACCCTGATCCAGCACCCGGCCTCCATGACCCACGCCACCTACTCGCCGGAGGATTTGAAAAAAGCGGGAATTTCTCCAGGGCTAATTCGCCTGTCCGTGGGACTTGAACATCCCGATGACATCATTGCCGATCTTGACCAGGCCCTTGCAATAATGCCCTGATATTCTGCCCCAAAGTACCACACAGTATTATTTAATATATTTAAAATGGGTTAAATCAGGCCAGATGCTCAGGCATGAACTTTCTGGGAATCTCAATATTTAACCCATTGAAAATATATATCAAAAGCCCTTAATTCTACCCATCAACATCACTGACATACCGCATCTTGCATCTCTTCCTGCCTACCTGGGGTCATCTTTACAATTCCTGGGATGTGATTATCATGTTTTCCTGACATGACCACATACCAGTATCCCATAGAACAGGAGCCTATATCGCACATGAAAGGAAATCTTGCTTCCATCCATACCGTCCCCGAAACCGATGTATTCAATGAGGCGTACAGCAGCCGGGAACTCAATGCCATCATCGTAAAAGGTGCCCGGGAGCACAACCTGAAAAACATAGATGTGGAGCTCCCCAAAAAGAAACTCATAGTGTTCACAGGTGTCTCAGGCTCTGGAAAATCCAGCTTGGCCTTTGACACCATCTTTGCCGAAGGGCAGCGACGCTACGTGGAATCGCTGTCTGCCTATGCCCGGCAGTTCATCGGCCAGATGGTCAAACCCAGGTACGAAACCATCAGGGGGTTGTCCCCCACCATTGCCATTGAACAGAAGGCAGCCAGTAAAAATCCCCGGTCCACCGTGGGTACCATCACCGAAATTTATGATTATCTCAGGGTGCTATTTGCCCGCATCGGAGAGCAGTATTGCATAAAGTGCGGTAAAAAGGTGGGAAGGGGTAATGCCCAGAGCATGGTCACCCAGCTTCTTGAACTTCCCCGATCTTCTAAAATCATGCTGCTGGCCCCCATTGTGGAAAACCGCAAGGGCGAACACAAGGAAATGCTGGAAAACCTGAAAAAAGAGGGCTATGCCCGTATCCGCATTGACGGTGTGGTGCAAAACATTGAAGATGTCCAGACCCTGGCCCGGCATAAAAAGCACAACATAGAAGTGGTGGTGGACCGCCTGGTGATCAAGGAAGACGAGGTGTTTAAAAAACGCCTCACCGACTCCGTGGAAGCAACCCTGAAGCTTGGCAACAGTGAACTCATCGTTCACATACCCGGCAGGGAAGACATGAAGATGAGCGAGGCCCGCTCCTGCTGCGGCATTGCCTACCCTGAACCCGAACCCAGCCTGTTTTCATTCAACTCCCCCCTGGGAATGTGCCCTGCCTGCAACGGCATCGGTACATTGCTGTCCATGGACCCGGATAAAATTGTGCCGGACCCCATGCTCACCATCCGCCAGGGAGCTGTGGTGCCCTGGAAAAACTATTTTTTAAAGAAAAGCAAATACAACGACCACAACAATGCCTGGGGCCTGGGCCAGCTGCTGGCCATGGAAGAGCAGTGGGGCATTGGATTTGATACGCCCTGGAAGGATCTCCCAAAAAAACAGCAGGATCTGATCCTTAGAGGGGCCGGTAACAGGACATTGACGGTGACCTGGAACTCGGAGAAGATAAAAGGCGAAGTGGAAAGAACCCACGAAGGCGTCATGAACACCCTGATGCGCCGCTACCGCACGACCCAGTCCGAAGGAGCCAAAAAATATTACGCCAACTTCATGGCGGAACGCACCTGCACCGCCTGCGGGGGAAAACGATTAAAGCCCGAGGTGCTCCATGTGTTCATTGAGGGAAAATCCATCATTGACATCACCGAGATGACCATTCGCCAGGCCCATGATTTCATCCGCACCCTTGAACTTTCCGGCAACAAACAGCTCATTGCCGGGGAACTTCTCAAGGAGATCACCAATAGATTAGGCTTTCTGGTGAATGTGGGGCTGGATTATCTCTCCCTGGATCGCAAGGGTCCCACCCTGTCCGGGGGGGAATCCCAGCGCATCCGCCTGGCCTCCCAGGTGGGATCGGAACTCACCGGGGTGCTTTATATCCTGGACGAACCCTCCATTGGCCTGCACCAGAGGGACAATGCCAAGCTCTTGAAAACCCTGCGCCATTTACGGGACATCGGCAACACCCTCATTGTGGTGGAGCATGATGAAGAGACCATGCAACAGGCGGACTGGATTCTGGACATCGGCCCCGGGGCTGGCAGACTTGGGGGACAGGTCATTGCCCAGGGCACCCCCGAGGAGATCCGCAACAACCCGGCTTCAGTGACCGGTGCCTTTTTAAACGGCAGTGAAAAGATTGAGATCCCCGCAACCCGAAAAAAACCAGAAAAAGACAATGATCACTGGATCACCATCCACCGGGCCGCCGAAAATAATCTGCAGAACATTAATGTAAAAATACCCCTGGGACTTATGGTTGGCATCACCGGGGTCTCCGGGGCTGGCAAATCCACCCTCATCAACCAGATCCTCTACCCTGCCCTGGCAAGAAAACTGCACAACGCCACCCTGGAGGTGGGCAAACACAGAAAAATCACGGGTCTGTCGCTGATGGACAAGATCATCAACATCGACCAGAAACCCATCGGCCGAACCCCCCGGAGCAATCCGGCCACCTACACCAAAGTGTTTGATCCCATAAGAGATCTGTTTGCCCTGCTCCCGGAATCCCGGGCCAGGGGCTATCAAAAAGGGCGCTACTCGTTCAATGTCAAGGGGGGACGCTGCGAATCCTGCCATGGAGATGGATATATCAAGGTGGAGATGCATTTTCTGGCAGACGTATTTGTCCCCTGCGAGGTGTGCAAGGGCAAACGGTTTAACCAGGCCACATTGGAGATCAAATACCGGGACCACTCCATTGCCGATATTCTTGAACTGTCCGTGGTGGAGGCCATGGAACTGTTTGCCAGCCACCCGAAAATCACCCGGATACTGCAGACCCTCATGGATGTGGGGCTCTCCTACATTAAATTGGGCCAGGCGGCCACCACCTTGTCCGGCGGGGAGGCCCAGCGCATCAAGCTGGCCCGGGAGCTGGCCAAGCGGGACACGGGGCAGACCCTGTATATATTGGATGAACCCACCACCGGGCTGCATTTCAGGGACATCCGCATGCTGCTTGAAGTGTTAAAGCGACTGCGGGATTCGGGAAACACGGTACTGGTCATTGAGCACAACCTGGATGTCATTAAAACCATGGACTGGCTCATTGATCTGGGTCCGGAAGGGGGCAGCCAGGGGGGTAAAATCGTGGCCCAGGGTGCACCGGAAAAGGTGGCAAAATCAAAAAAAAGCCATACCGGATATTACCTGAATCAAGTGCTCTAAAAACGGGGTCTGGCTTGCCTTATGGGGATTATTCATCCGGTTGGGACTGCGGTTCCACAGCAGTGATGGATGCCCCATGTAGTAACCATACCCGGACGCATCCTGTTACTCCCGTCGGATACCCAGTACCTCCCGGCAATAGACGACGCTCCTGCGGATGGCATCCACCTCCATTTCCATGGCCTTTTCCATGTCATCAAGGGGTGTCTCAAGCTCCGTCTCAATGTTGATGCGATCCATGCTCGAGTGATCCCGGAAAATTTCATAGGCGCGCTTCATGTCGATGTCGCCCTCACCCACGGCCTCACCAATCAGCTTGAACCCCCAGCGCTGGAACTCAATGCGGTCATCCCGAAAATGGTTTGTAAAGGCCCGGGGTGCCAGATTTGCAATGGCGGTCATGGGATCTTCGGTGACGTGCAGGGCGTTGACGGTGTCAATGCAGGCCCCCACCGAGGGATGATCCACCTGCTTCAGGAGCCAGAGGATTTCCTCGGAAAAACTGTCGCAATGGTTTTCCACGGCAATGCGGATGCCCATGTCCCGTGCCAGGGGGGCCACCTGCTTGAGCTGGCTGGAAAAGGCCGTCATCTGCTGTACCACGTCCGGATGAAATCGACTGGCAGACACTGGCCGGGGCCGTTTAATATCCATGCTCACCTTGACAATATCCGCCCCCATGGCCTGGGCCGTGTGCAGGGCCTCTGATAAATCGTGCTGGATACCGATGCCAAATTTCCCAAAATCCATGGAAAAATTATATTCAAGATAGAGATTCCGCTCCCGGGCCGCGGCCCCCACCTCTTTGAGAAAATTTATATCCAGGGTTTCAAGCACCCCGTCATCCAGATGAATACCCTCCAGATCCAGATCCACCACCATGTCCATCAATTGAAATGTGGATATCTGTCGGGGCCAGGGCCATTCGAATCCGGCCCAGTCCTGGCCGATGCCATGCAGATTAAGGCTATAGGTGTGCAAGCCGATTTTCATTTTTATTTCCTTTCTTGATTTATGATCAGGGCTTGATCGTAACAGGGACAGCCATGGATAAACATGTTATGGGCAAATAAATAATTGTGGTAAATATGGGGCACTGCCCAGACAGATACAATAGCAACCCGAATATTTACGAACTAATGGTTCCATTAAAAAAAGGGTTTAATATTCAAAAAATCATGATTAATGTGTATATTGATTTTTAAAAAAATAACATCAATTTTTCAATTTCCCACCTGAATCTCATTGACATGTTCCGGCACTGTTTTAAATGGCAGGAGAAACTTGATCAAAACACCATAAAGGAAAAAATACCTTGAGTATTTACTTCGGCACCATACTGTACATTGATTTAACCACAGGTATAA
Organism: Desulfocicer niacini; assembly: GCF_054657595.1. Lineage (NCBI taxonomy): Bacteria > Pseudomonadati > Thermodesulfobacteriota > Desulfobacteria > Desulfobacterales > Desulfobacteraceae > Desulfocicer > Desulfocicer niacini. Next base: position 68,002 of record NZ_BAAHYK010000030.1, on the reverse strand, counting down.
TCAAGACCACCCCTTTTCCAGAAAAAAACTTTTATGGATTTCTCACCGGAAGGGGGTTCAATGTCCATCACCTGTACCATCACCTCCCCAAGGGGATTGATGCCCTGGATGCAGAAAACATTCTTATTTTTTCCTGCGGTATGCTCACAGGTACCTCCGCCCCCACAGGTGCCCGGCTTCACATCAATGCCCTATCCCCCATGACCGGCATGCTGGGCAGTTCCAACATCGGTGGATCGGCAGGGGCCTGGCTGAGATCCTGTGGTATCATGAGCCTTATCATCACCGGTAAAAGTAAAGCCCCTGTGTGGCTCCACATAAATGAAAACACGGCCGAACTTCGGGATGCAGCGTCCCTGTGGGGACTGGATGCCATGGAGACCCAGGAACGGCTGGCAACAGAAAAAGGAAAACAGCCCAAAATGTTCACCATCGGCACGGCCGGCGAAAACGGATGCCGATTTGCCAACATCATCAGCGGCAATGACCACGCCGCTGGCCGCACAGGTATGGGGGCTGTGATGGGTGCCAAAAACCTGAAGGTTATTGGCATTGAAAAGGGGCACCGCAAACTTCAAAACCCCAATGCCGAGGCCTTCCGCCGGGCCAACAAGGCCTACGTGGATGCCTTGAAAGCCACATCTAATTTTGATATTTTTTCCCGACTGGGGGGGGCCGGATATGTAAACTGGGCCAATGACAAGGGTATCATTTCCGCCTACAACTACCGTGACAGCACCTTTCAGGAAATGGATCAGCTGGATGGAAAGCATCTGGTGGAAGATGTGGTTAAAAAAAGAGGATGTTTTGGCTGCCCGGTGCAATGCAAAGCCCAGCTTGTTTTATCCAAAGGAAATCATAAGGGGGAAACCGCCCACCGCCCGGAATTTGAGCCCATGATTAATCTGGGTTCCAAATGCGGACTCAAGGAGATCGACGCGGTGGTACATCTGGATAATCTGTGCACCCGGCTGGGCATGGACTCCACCTCCGCCGCCACCACCATCGCCTTTGCCATGGATCTGTTTGAACGGGGAATTTTAACAAAAAATGATACAGACGGACTGGACCTGACCTGGGGCAATGCCAGCGCAATGGAAAGCATCATCCGGCAGATGGCCAGAAACCAGGGGCCACTTGGCACTTTGCTCTCCCAGGGAGTCATGAGGGCCGCCCAAATCATCGGGAAAGGATCGGAAAAATTTGCCGCCCATGTCAAGGGGCTGGAACTCACCGCCTACAACCCCGGGGCCATCATGGGGTCAGCCCTGGGATATGCCATTTCAAGCAGGGGCGGAGATTACAACAATGTATATGCATCCTTAGAGTATGGATGGCCGCCGGAAAAAGCAATGGAGGCATTTGGCACGGCAGATGCCGTGGATATCACCCTGCCAGGTGGCAAAGGTGCGCTGGTGAAACGAGCAGTTCTGGTTAATATAATGGTGGATTGTCTGGGGCTTTGCAAGGTACCGGTGCTGTCTCTGCTTGGCACATTTAACCTGGAATATGAAGCATCCCTGGTGTCAGGACTCATCGGAGAAACCATAACACCGGAGACGCTTTTCAGTGCCGCCGCCCGTGTGGCGGCACTGGAACGAAAATTCAACCTTCGCCATGCCCCGGAAAAGGCGGAAGACACCCTGCCGGAAATGTTTTTCAACACAGAAAAAAGCATCCTTTCAGAAAAAACGGTTCAGGGCATGGTCCAGGATTTCTACAGCGCCATGGGCTGGGACAGCAACGGCGTTCCGCCGGATGACCTGGAATAAATGTAAACCTGGGTTAGGGCATCAACATCATAGGATTGGAACAACCAACCCCTAACCTGGACAAGCCAGAACCAAAAAGGTTTTCTGATTCTGTAGCCCAAATAACACAAAAATCAAAGATAAGAATATAAGTTCACAGCCACACCGGATGCACATCAGCCAGGGTTTCTCTGATGCTTTCAACCGTGGTGATCAGACGAAAATATTTCAACGCCATCCCAAGATTCAAGGCCAGCAATTCCAGCAGGCTTTTTTCAAGTGGGGTGATTGTCCACACCTCAGAATGATACAAGCGTAATGCCCCAATGGTTTTGCCCTTTACATTAATGGGCAAAGAAACAATGGCACGAATTCCCTCCTGTTTTGCCTTTTCAGGATACTGAAGTTTATCAGATGCATGGGTATCAGGGATGATCACGGTCTCCCGGTTGGAGGGAATCTCTATACTCTTATCCACCAGGATGGGACCTTTATTAAGATAATCGGCGCTAAGCCCCTGGGTAGCCACAATTTCCAGTTCGCCTTCCATGGCGTTCAGCACAAACAACGTGGCACCTTTCACTTTCATGCTGCCGATGAGCAGCTGAATGAGCTGATTACTCATGGCATCTAAAGTATTGGACGATGTCACTGTTTCCAGAATAAACTGGTAAATATCCAGATCAATTTTATTATGTGACGACATGGGTTCCTCCTTTTAAATCAAGTCAGAATAATCACTTCAACGCCCTTGCCAATACTGCCAGCCACTTTTTTTGAAACACTGGGACTGAAAAAACGGATCACCCGGCTGGGGGTTCTGCTCAGAACAATCAAATCCACACCCTCCGCCTTTGCAAATCTTAGAATTCCCTGGGCCACATCCATTTTAATGGGTATGAAAACACACTGTACCTGTGTCTTGTTGAACCCCTTAGTCAAAAGCCTGACCTTTGTCTGCTGAAGTGCTGCTTTCTTATCATCCAAAACCCCCCTTTGATAGCTCAAGTTTTGATTCATTTTCTCCATGATGGGGTTATTTCGTACATCAATTTCCAGAACAGGAGTATAGGCATGAAAAAGGGTGAGTGTAACCGCTGTGTCCATGGAAAAACGATTAATGATAAAATTCAAAGACTTTTCATCGTTGAGAGTCAAACTCAAAGGAATGAGAATATTCTTATTGATCATCTTGTCCTCCTTTCTTCAATGAAAAATTGCCACAACCTCTTTTTAAGATGAACACCCTGTATGCAGTGACATGAAGACTCCTGAAAGCCACGATGCCCGGCAGAACACCCGCCAAGTCTGACCCATTGAAAGATTGCCAGGCGCCGTGGAGTCACAAGTCCCGACCGGCAGAAAAATGACCAAGGTCCTCCACCTGCTGACCGGAAGTGCGAGAATGGGGTCAGGCTTGTGTTATTGGCGTTATCGCCCAAAGCCGGGGCGAAACCGAAACGTCAACGATAATGCCCATAACGCAAGCCTGACCCCTCCTCGTTATATATCAAGATAAAAAAACTTGATCATTGAGTTATTTATACAGATCACCACGAATTCATCATATTGATACCCACAAATTTAACGACTTCTTCCTGCATCTGTTTGTACCTGTAGCCCACCACCTGGACAAGGTATGTCATTATTTTAAAGCCGATCAACGGATCCGCTTCCATGAGATTTTTGAGCAGAACACTTTTAATTTTAACCACTTGGCACCGACGCGACACGCAATAGGCGGACAAACTCATTTTATATGGCGGAATAAAGCAGGACCACCCGAATACCTGTGATTCCGGTTTTTCATTATAATGGGACGACATGGACTGCTCTGTGCTACTTGGTTTTGAATCTGGCATTTCAAAACGAAGCTGAACCTCCCCCTCTTTGACGATCCACATTTCTTTGGCAGCATCGCCTTCGCAAAAGAGCCTGTTTCCTTTTTGATACTCCTCAATGGTACAGAGTTCGAGAATTTTTTTTAATTCCGATTTTTCAAAGTCTTTAAAAATACTCAAATCCTCAATCATTTCAAGTTTCAACATAATTTCCCTCCTCATTTTCAGGTGAATAGAAAACAAACTAAGGGTGAATCCCCGGACTTTGCTCACAACATGGGCCACTTTGGGATGGGGTCATATGACGGCTCATGTAGATTGCATATCGAACTTATAACATTATTAAATTCTAAAAAAATCAATTTAAATGGCCGAAATTAGATCAAGCCCCCCCGACACGACATCGTCCACTATATGTTATGATCAAAACCGGGCATCCTGGAACCACAGGTCACAGCCGTAAAAAACAATGCCATAAAGCGCGAACCAAAGGAGTGCTGTTGATTCTTCGATGCCCGGTGTTTAAACAGAAAATTTGAATATTTATTGCAGATCAACCCGGATAATTCTAATACGAAATCATAAGGATAAGGAGAAGGAGAAGGAGAAGAAACAATCAGAAGCACTTAACATATTAGAATTGGCTCATATTGTGTTTCAGGGTCTTTTATTAAAATGGTTTTTGCGACGGGGTCAGTGCGACGGGGTCAGGCTTGTGTTATTGGCGTTATCGCCATCTGTTTATACAAACCAAAGCCCCCAATGATAATGCTAATAACGCAAGCCTGACCCCAACCGGATAAGCCCCTGGAATCCGAGATGAGCCTTAGAATATTAATGATGAGAAGAGGAAGAAACCGGCATGTATAAATAAAGGATATCGTGACACAGGGGTGGTGTCAAGCAAGATTTAGGCAGGGCCGCAATTCGGATTTAAAAAACCACAGACCCAATACCCGGAACAGCCCCTTAAAACTCAAAAAATCATATTTTAAAAAGGTGTCGCAATAAAGGGGTCGGATACGCCGACCCCTCCCGGACATTTAATCATCAAGTGAAAGCATACAGAGCTGTAAAGGTGGAGGATTATGACTTCAATCGATAGTTGGGTTGATCAAACACCTCAACATAATTCTGCCACAGGGTTTCTTTGCGAATCCGTCTGGATTTAATACGTGTTTTTTGAACAATATCCATGGGAATTTTCTTCTGGGAATACCATTTATCCGGGTCTTCCAGAAACTGAATCACCACCTGCACGGCATCCACAGCGGTGCCGCAGGAATGAATCAAATTTGGGGCAAAGGACGGGCCATATTTTTTTTCGGCGATTTTAATGGTCTGATTCCGGGCATCCTCCCACAGATTATCCGGGTCCAGCAGCACAATGGGGGCCAGGGGATTTTCATGGAGCTTCATGGAGGTGATGGAAATGGCCAGCTCTTCGGCCGTACCATACCCGCCGGTGTTGATGATGGGCAGATTACTCAGTTTCTGGATATGGTCCTGGCGGGGCAGTCTCAGCCCCTCTTTATACTTCATCAATCCGTCACAGGTGGTCAGCGATGCCTGGTTTTCCCCCTCCAGATCAATGGCCACCCCCACACTCATGATATTGTGTTTCCGGGCCAGATCATTGGCCTCTTTCATCAGCCCCGGTCCCCCGCCGTGGACGATGCCCATCTCGTCCCCCAGACGGGCGGCCAGCCGGTTCAAGAGATCTATGGTCAAGCGGTTATCGGCCTCATTGCTGTGGGATCCGTAAAAGGCAAACCAATACCTTACCCGGTCAAACCGCTCCTTGTCGTCGGGCTCCATGAAGCAGCCGTGGTAAAAGGTGTAGATTTTATCAATCTGGGTGTCATACCGCAGAAACTCACAATCCGACTGATCGGCATGGGTGAGTTTGATCATCTTTTTGACATAATCATCTTCAAAGGAGGGGGTGTCGGCATTGATAAGAAAAGTTCTCAACCCACTTCGCTTTAATGCGTCCATCACCTCGGTTTCAGGGAAAGATCGACCAATGAACACCCGGCTGTTCACACCCCCCAGGACGGACAATTTCTGCAGGGTATTTTTAAAGGCTCCGTTGCCGTCAATGGGATGCACCGGGTGGGATTTCCGGTGGGTACTTTCCACCACGCAGTTTTTGATCATCTCCAGCTGGGCCTCGCCATGGGGATTCAGGGCCTTGGGGATGGGCACAAAGTTGCCCTTGTTTAAAATCATGCCCAGGGAATCGGGCTCAATGGTTTGAAGCAGGTTACTCACCTCGGCGTTGGTTAACAGATCACACAGCCGATAGCCCTCTTTTACCTTGCTTTTTTCCAGGGGAACGGTGAGGGGATTCTGGGTGCGGAAAAACCGAATCTTTATTCTGATGGTGTTCAGCTCCATGTCCGTGTCGCCATAATTGTATAGTTCCACTTGGCGGTCCCGGAAGGTTCGGAACGGGTCCAGCACCATGGCTGACAAATGGTGCACGCCCCCGTCAACAGGAGTATCACCGGCTTCCCCCCCGGCCTGGGCCACAGACTCAATCACAGGATCAATCACCGCATAGATATCCCCCAGAGAAATCTTGATAGCCCCCACAAACAGCTCTCCGGGATGCAGCAGGGCGGTTTTAAGGTTCAGGGGAATTCTGGAACGAATGCGATTCAGGGCAATACGCCCTTTTTTAATGACGGCATTGATGCTGGAGGGGTTCATGGCATGGGGTTCAAACCGATATTGGTAGGGCTCCAGAGCCACAGAAATATAATCGCAGGCCTTGCCGGTAAGGGGATCAATTTCCTGCTGAATCTCAAATCCATCATAATATCCTTTTCGGACCTTCCGACCCACAAACAGCCGCTTGTGGAGATAATGGCGCACATCCTGAATTCTCAAATCCGGGTCCATGATCACCAGACGGCCGATCTCATCTCCCTTGTGAAACTGATCCAGCACATTGCCAAGCAGGGGATTGAGATTGTGAATGGAACCGTCCAGAAGCACATCCTGCCCGTCCACCACTGGAAGGGTTTCCGGGGTTCGGGGTATGGTGTTAAGGCCGATCTGTGCATTGCCGCTTCTGCCGGTGAAACAGAAGGGCTTTTTCTCATTGACGGCAGCTCTCATATAATCGGACACACCGGTGAAATGAAATACTGCATTGCGAACCTCCTGGTTTTCTTCCCGGGGTTCTATGGTAAATATGTGCCCGTCCGGGCTTATTATCTGGGGAATTTCCATGGGTATTTGCTTTCTTTTTTTTATATGAAACTCGTGCCATTCCGGCGACCGGGTCAGGTATTACCCTCCGCTCATGTATGCATGCGCATCTCTTCGAGCCTCGCAGCCCGTCCATGGGCTGCTCCGATGGAAATGGCAGCTTTTTCAGCGTCCATGCTAAAAGCTGCCATTTAATCCGCTCCGGGCAATACCTGCCCCGGTCACCTCTGCTATCGCGTTTCATGCTTTGTTGTGTCCGCCAGGACATGCGAGTTATATGAAAAAGAAGGTGCTGGGTACTGGGTGTTAACTGCAACTGCTTTTTCATTGTTCATTGTGGCAGGTGCTTACTGCCATGTATATTTTATATGAAAAGGTAGCCTTCAAGGCTACCTCAGCAGAGCCCCCTCGATGGGCAATAGGAACCGGTCAATTGGGCCGTCTACGGTTCCGGGCCAAGGCCCATTGCCCGTCGGGGGGCGGCGGCATAATGTCATTTGGCTCCGCGTCTACGACCCATTATTCGTTGTGTCGGCAAGCCGACATTTTACGGGCGCATTCCCTTAAAACTTATCATAAAAAATCATATCCTCATCCACCCCGAAACTGTCCAGGGTCTCCACAATGGAGTCCACCATAGCCGGGGGGCCGCACAGGTAAAACTCAATCTCGGAAGGATCTTCATGCTGGGCCAGGTACTCCTTTGCCAGATTATCCTGGACATAGCCGCACAATCCCTCCCAGCAGCCCGCTTCCGGGTCGGGCCGGGAAAGACACACATGGTAGGAAAAATTATGGTAGGTTTTCTCCATGTTGGTGAAGGTGTCATGGTAACAGATATCCTTGCGGGTCCTGGCCCCATACCACAGACTCACCTTGCGGGTGGTTTTGGCTCCCTCCAGCTGATCCAGCACATGGCTTCTCAAGGGGGCAATTCCGGCACCACCGCCCATGAAGCATTTTTCACAGTCCGTGTCTTTAACAAAAAAATCGCCATAGGGACCACTGACGGACACACGATCTCCGGGTTTAAGACCAAACACATAAGAGGAACCAAATCCCGGGGGAATCCCCATGGTTCCGGCAGGGGGAGTGGCGATTTTCACCGTCATCTTTAAAATATCATTCTCATGGGGGGGGTTGGCCAGGGAATAGGCTCTAAATCCCGGACTCATGCCGGTGGATGTCAGCTCCAGAAGATTGTACTTTTTCCATTCACTCACATACCGGCTGTCAATGCAAAAATCCTTGAAACACAACTCATACTCGGGTACGTCAATCTGGATATAACTTCCGGCTTTAAAAACCATGGGGTCATCGGGCCGGAGTACCAGTTCCTTGATGTAGGTTGAAATATTGTTGTTGGATACCACCTGGGCCCCCACCTTTGTGATGCCGAAGATGGATTCCGGCACCTGGATTTTCATATCATTTTTTACCTTGAGCTGGCAGGACAGCCGTCGGCCCATCTGTTTATCCCTGGGACTTAAATGGGCCAGCTCCGTGGGCAGGATGGCCCCACCGCCCTCTTGTACCACACACTTGCACATGCCGCAGGAACCGCTGCCACCGCAGGCCGATGGCAGAAAAATCCCATTGCTTCCCAGGGCGGACAAAAGAGACGGGGTGCCCATCACCGTCAAGCGGTTCTGGGTATTTCCATTGATGGTGATGCTTTTCTCTCCGGTGGACGAGACCCTGGCATCCACAAACAAAAGCATGCCCACCAGTAGCAAAATCACCATGGAAAAAACAATCAGACTGACCAGGTAAATCACATCAATCCCCCTTTATAACGGGCATGTCCTATCGGACACAACGAATATTGAAAATGGTATTATGCCGCCCCCCCACTCAAAGCGTAATACCGGAAAACATCATAAACGCCATGGCCATAAGTCCCCCCACAATCATGGTAATCCCAAAGCCAGAAAGCCCCTGGGGGACATCTGCATAGCGCATCTTCTTCTTAATGGTGGCCATGGCCGTGATTGCCAGCATCCAGCCCGTGCCGGAGCCTGCTCCAAACACAATGGATTCAATCAGGGTATATTCCCGTTCCACCATGAAAAGGGCAGTTCCCAGAATGGCGCAGTTAACAGCGATCAAAGGCAGAAAAACCCCCAGGGCTGAATAAAGCACCGGAGAATATTTATCAATGATCATCTCCACTGCCTGGACAATGGCGGCAATAACGGCAATAAAGGTAATGTATTTAAGAAAACTTAAATCAAGATCTCCCAGACCTGCCCAGGACAATGCCCCCGGTGCCAGCAGCCAGTGGTAAATGGCCCAGTTGGCGGGGGCCGTGATGGTGAGCACAAAAATCACCGCAAACCCCAGCCCCACGGAGGTTTCAATGTTGTTGGACACGGCAATGAAAGAACACATCCCCAGAAAATAGGAGAGCAGGATATTACCGATGAACACCGAATCTATAAACAGGCTGATGAGATCAATCATTGAATACACCTACTGTCCGGTTTTTTCTTCATGGGAGGCGCCGGGCAGACTGTTTTTCAGCCACACCAGAAGCCCGATAATAAAAAAAGCGCCGGGGGCCAGCACCATCAAACCCATGTGAGCATAGCCTGCATCCATCCACACCTGGGGCACCACAGAAATACCGATTATTTTCCCGGCCCCCAGAAGTTCCCGCACAAAGGCCACGGCTACCAGGATCAGACCATATCCCAGACCGTTTCCCAGACCATCGAGCAGGGCGGGCAACGGCGGATTGGCCAGGGCAAAGGCCTCGGCCCGGCCCAGAACAATGCAGTTGGTGATGATCAGCCCCACAAACACAGACAACTGCTTGCTGATATCATATAAAAAGGCCTGGAGCACCTGGTCAATGACAATGACAAGGGAGGCGATCACCGTCAGCTCCACAATGATGCGGATGGTGGAAGGAATCTGTTTACGCAACAGGGAGATGATAAAATTTGACATGCCCGTCACCACGGTCAAGGCAAGCCCCATGACAATGGCTGTCCTCATCTGTACGGTGACAGCCAGAGCCGAACAGATGCCAAGCACCTGGTACGCCACTGGGTTTTCCTTCCATATCCCCCGGAAAAACGTCTCTTTCAGCGTTAGATTTTCACTGCCCATACCTTGTATTTCCTTTTATGTAAATCTCCACACCAGCCCCCCGTCGGTGGGCGGTATAATGTCATTTGGCTCCGCGTCTACGACCCATTTTCTGATGTATCCGTCAGGCCCTGTCCATTTTTTTATATGAAAAGACAGCCTCCAAGGCAACCTCAGCAGAGCCGCCCCCCCGATGGGGCAATAGGAACCGGACAATTGAGCTGTCTACAGTTCCGGTCCGGGCCCATTGCCCGTCGGGGGGGCGGCGGCATAATGCCATTTGGCTCCGCGTCTACGACCCATTATTCGTTGTGTCTACCAGGAGATGCAGGTTATATTGCCCCTATTGCTGCCTCTGGCGAAGTCTCACCGACACCGCCTCATACCGCTCCAGGTTTTGTTTAATACCCTGGGTGAGATATTTCCCCGTCAGGGTGGCACCGCTGATGCCGTCCACATGGTTGGCCCGGGCATCTTCGGCCAGTGCATCCACACTGCCTTTGGCAATGCCAATGGATACAAATTCATGGGCAGCATTAAAAATTTTCTTGCCGATGAAGTTTTTCTGAAACCATGCCTTTTCAATCTCTCCCCCCAGACCCGGGGTTTCTGAATGGCTGTACACAGTGAAGCCGGCAACGGTTTCCCCATCGGCTTTCAGGGCCATGTAACCCTTTATTTTTCCCCATAATCCCCTGGACTCAATGGGGATAACATAGGCCTTCAGGGTCTGATCTTCCTGATATAGATAAAGGTTGAGTCCCTCTCCCGTCCCCTTTTCCATGAAATTTCCCTTGGCATCCACCGTAACCTCATGAATTTTATCCTGAAACAGCGATTGGATCTGCCCCCGGGAGGGTGTGGTCTCCATGCTCACGATTCCTGCGGCCCGGAGAATATTTTTCTGCCGGTCCAGGGTTCGATTCTCCTGTTGAAAGGGCTTCAATCCCGTGGAGGCCCCGGTGATGAGCAGACAGCACACCACAGCAACAAGGGCTGCAAATTTAACGGCATGGATTCTTTTGGCCTTTTCGGAGTTTTCAGACATTGGGAATCCTCCGGGCCGCATTGATCTTCACTGTCACATGATCTATCAACGGAGAAAAAACATTCATGAACAAAATGGAAAGCATCACCCCCTCCACATAAGCAGGATTCACCGCCCGGAGGAGTACCGTGAAAAATCCGATGAGAAACCCGTAAATCCACCGCCCACTGTCCGTACCCGGAGCGGACACCGGGTCCGTTGCCATGAATGAAATGCCAAGGGCAAAGCCCCCGGAAAAAAGATGGTACAAGGGCCCTGCGGAAAACCAGGTATCTGCGGGTCCGGGCAAGCCCTGAAAAACCAGTGCAGTGCTTATCACCCCGGCAATGCCGCCAAGGATAATCCGAAAACTTGCCACCCGGGTCACCATGAGAAATACAGCACCGACAAAACACAAAAAAGCCGAGGTCTCGCCGATACTTCCCGGATGCAGACCAAAAAATAATCGCTCCAGGGAAAACCCGGCGTTAACAATCATCTCCTGGATATGTCCACCGGTCCCCCCCACGGACAGAGCCGTGGCAGAACTAACTGCATCCACCCCGGGGGCCGTCACCTGCCACACGGCATTGCCGGACATGGAAACCGGGTAGGAGAAAAACACAAAGGCCCGGGCCGTCAGCGCTGGATTTAAGAGGTTGCGTCCCGTCCCCCCAAACACCTCCTTTCCCATGACCACCCCGAAGGAAATCCCCAGCGCCACCTGCCACAGGGGAATGGTGGGCGGCAGGGTCAAGGGAAATAACAACCCTGTGACAAGAAGCCCCTCTGTAACCTCATGCCCCCTCACCGTGGCAAAGAGAATCTCCCAGAAAAACCCCACCCCATAGGACACCGCGATGATGGGAAGCACATGGGAAGCACCGGTTAAAAACATTGCAGGTAAACTGGCTTGGCCCCCGTGATATTGGTATCCCACATTGAACATGCCAAACAGCGTCAGTGGCAGCAGGGCCAGAATAACAAAACTCATGAATCGCTTCAGATCAATGTTATCCCGGACATGGGGGGCGGTTTGTGTCACCGGAGAGGGTAGAAAAAAGAAGGTGCGGGTGGCCGTGTATATCCCCTTGAAGCGGGAAAATCGCCCGTCGGTTTTAAAATGGGGATCTGTTTTTTCAAACAAACTTTTTAATGGATTCATGACATCATCCGATCTCTATAACAGGTCTGTGCGGCCAGGTCCATGATGGCGGCCAGGTCAATTTTTGACGGACACACAAAGGTGCAAAGACCGCATCTGGTGCAGTCCAGCAATCCAAGGGAAAGGGCCTCGTCCATCTCCCCTGCCCCCGCAGCCTTCATGATGAACTGGGGCAGCAGATCCACCGGGCATTTTTTATCGCACCAGCCACAGTTGATGCAGGCCCTCTCTTCGCCATGGAGGGTGGCATCCATGGAAAGGGATGCTGATCCCAGACTGGAGACAAAGGTGGCAGATTCCGTCAGCAAATCCCGCCCCGGCCATGCAAAACCGAAAAAGGCATCTTTGTCCACGGCATCCATCACAATGGCCGAAGAAGTACTGATCCCCATGTGAGCATCCATCCGGGTAAGGGCACCGGTGAACAAGCCGCCGGTAATCACCCCCCTGACAGTCTGGATATCCCCCACAAGATGGGCAACCGGGCTACCCGCACGGGTTATATAATGGGCCGGGGGCCGTGCGGATGTGCCTGCAACCGCGTAAATACGTTTTGTATAATACTGCCCTGTTAAAAAAAGACTGCCCATGGCAATGAGATCCTGGGGTGCCATGGTGCATGCACGATTATCAGCAGCACTTTTTTTGATCTGATATAGCATCACACCGGGATCTCCGGCGGGATAGTGCTCCTGGGTGACATGGGTCACTTCATGGCACAGGCCCATTATCTTAAGGGGAGAAAGAAATTGTTGGGGAGTCCCCACAACCAGTTTTTCGGAAAGTTTTTCAAGAATGGCAAGCCCATGAAGAAAGCTAGCCTGCTGCTCTTTTAAATAAACAGCCGGTGACGGGGCAAAAGGATCACCCGTGTGAAGGGATATCACAGCCAGGGGAAAAGGTGAGTGGGCATCGGGGATATCCATGAAAGGAAACTGCCGGATAAGGGGCCAGACACCCCGCTGTTTCAGTAAATCAACAAGGGTTTCCCGGGGCATGGCATCAAGCATTTTTCTGGTAATGGGGGCAAAGGTATCAGCGGGTTTCGTTTCGCTGTCCAGACGAATAACAATTTCCTGCACCACCCGTCGCTCCCCGCGAACAATGCGCTCTATGGTTCCGCCACCGGGGGAAACCCATTGAACCATTGGATCTCGTTTATCCTTAAGCAATGGAGTGCCTGTTTGAACGACATCATTTTCCCGCACCAGGAGTTTTAATTTTACAAAAGGGGCTGTATCAGGTACCAGGGCCACTGTGTCCGGCGAACCAAGGGAGGTCAGCGTTGTATCCGGTACGCCGTTGAGTTGTGAGTGAAAAGTCTTGGCAAGTTTTAATCGTTTCATACACCCTGGACCGCTTTTTATCTGTTTGTGAGGTTGCTGCAAATGTCATCACTTAAACGCATTCCATGCAGTATACCTTTTTCAACAACACGGTCAAACAATAAATGGGATTTAATCCTCCCCGGAATATTACCGGCTGGCCTTCCTGGCCTTTTCAATGAGATCGTAAAGTGTGGAAACCTTATCCTGGGGAGGGGTCAACAGGGCTTTGATCTCATCTGGTGTGTAATGGGATTCCATGAACCCCTTGATGTCAAATCGTTCGTACCAGCAGTCAAAAATCTTAAAACAGGGAGTACTTTGACCTGCCATGCGACAATAAGAAAAATCCACATCATGGCCCAGACGTCGACAATATCCCCGTTCCATATCATACTTATCTTCATCCATGTAAACACACCTCCTGCGAAATGCCATAAAAAACAAGGGCGACCCACCGGCCGCCCCAAAATCAAATCACCCGAGCATTCCTGCACATGGTTACAAAAACACCCATAAACCAGACCTGCCCCCCAATATTAAAGTTTGGGAACAGGATTGCCCTTGATGCTTCTTTCCAGGGTGGCATCAAGCTCTTCCTGGGAGAGTTCAAGATTAACCAGTTCCCCGGCCATATAACGGCTGTACCCATTGAGATCCATGAGTCCATGGCCGCTCAAGTTAAAGATGATGACCTTTTCTTTTCCCTCTTCCTTGGCCTCTTTTGCCTTTCTGATGGTGGCGGCAATGGCGTGACTGGTCTCCGGGGCCACGATCATGCCTTCTGTTCTGGCAAAGATCATGGCCGCCTCATAGCATTCCAGCTGCTTGATGGACATGGGGCTCATCAATCCGTGGGCCACGGCCTGGGAAACCAGAGGGGCCATGCCATGGTAGCGTAACCCGCCGGCATGGATGGGGGCTGGTACAAAATCATGTCCCAGGGAGTGCATGGCCAGCATGGGGGTCATTTTTGCCACATCGCCATGGTCATAGGCAAAGGGAGCCCGGGTCAGGGTGGGACAGGAGGCCGGTTCCACCGGAATGATCTCAATGTCCTGGCCGTTGATCTTATCCTGGGTAAAGGGAAAGGCAAGACCGGCGAAATTGCTGCCGCCACCTGCACAGCCGATGACGGTATCCACTTTTTTAATGCCTGCAATTTTCAGCTGTTTCTGGGCCTCAAGGCCGATGATGGTCTGGTGGAGCATCACGTGGTTCATGACACTGCCAAGGGAGTAACGGGTCTGGCCCGTGGTGTCGGTTACGGCTGCCTCCACCGCCTCGCTGATGGCCATGCCAAGACTTCCCGGGGTGTCCGGGTATTTAGCCAGAATCTCCCGGCCCGCATTGGTTTCCATGGAAGGGCTGGCAATGCAGGTGCCCCCCCAGGTTTCCATCATGGCCTTTCTGAAGGGCTTCTGGTCAAAACTGATTTTCACCATGAATACCTTGCATTCCATGCCCAGCAGGGCACAGGCATGGGAAAGTGCACTGCCCCACTGCCCTGCCCCGGTTTCGGTGGTGAGTTTTTTAATGCCGAATTCTTTGTTATACCAGGCCTGGGCCACGGCGGTATTGGGTTTATGGCTGCCCGCCGGGGAGACACTCTCATCCTTAAAAAATATTTTGGCCGGAGTACCCAGGTACTTTTCAAGATGAACAGCCCGGCGCAAAGGAGATGGACGCCACCGGTACAAAAGATCCAGAACCCCTTCCGGGATATCAATCCAGCGTTCCTGACTTACCTCCTGTTCGATGAGATTCATGGGAAAAACAGGTGCCAGCATATCCGGGCTGATGGGATTACCGTCAGGTCCCAGGGGCGGGTTGGGGGTTCCAGGCAGGTCTGCTGCAATGTTGTACCATTGTTTGGGGATGTCTGTTTCATCCAAAAAAATTTTTACGGCCACGCTGCTCTCCTTTAAATAAAAAATTATCTATACATCCAACGTTTCTTTTGGTAGAAACAAAATCTCAGTTTTCACTTTTTTTGTCAAGATGATTTTTGGGGTATGATCATAACATCTGACACCCGACATCGTTCATGGACCAGCGGGCTCAAGCTTGCCCTGTTGTGTTTTCAACAAAAACGTCAATAGCGCAAGCATGCCCCCCAGTGTGAATAATATTTTATATGAAACTACGTCTAACATACCGCAATTATTAGAGTTTCATTTTTCGTTGTGGCTGCTGGTAGCAGCCATGTATGTTATATGAAAAGGTAGCCTTCAAGTCTACCTCAGCAGAGCCCCTCCCCCGATGGGCAATAGGAACCGGACAATCGAACTGTCTACAGTTCCGGGGCCCATTGCCCGTCGGGGGAGGGGCGGCATAATGCCATTTGGCTCCGCGTCTACGACCCTATCTTCGTTGTGTCCGACAGGACATGTGGGTTATAATCAAGCTCGATTTTTTCAGTAAAGGAGATCTCCAATGAAACGACTTTTTCTGCCAGTTTTACTATTGTTATGCTGTACCCTCATTATCCCCACCGGGATGGCCCGGGCCTATGACCTGCCCTCGGTGAACCTTGGATTCACAAGCTTTCTGGATGGGGGGCCCCCGGCCGGGCCAGGCTTTTATTTTTCCCAGTATTTACAGTTGTGGACATCCGACAATTTCACCAACGTTGATGGGGATGCGGCACTTCCTCCCTTTGCCGACGAAGATCTTAGGGCCTGGATCGGCATTTCCCAATTTATATATCAATCCAATCAAACGCTTTTGCTGGGGGGGAAATGGGGGGTGAATGTGATGATTCCGGAAGTGGGGCTGAATCTGGATTATGGAACAGACAATGCCAACTTCCCCCAGGATAACGGCAACGGCATCGGCGATATTCTGGTAGGCCCCTTTCTACAGTGGGATCCCGTCATGGGAGCCAGGGGGCCGTTGTTCATGCATCGCATCGAATTACAGATGATTTTCCCCACGGGGGAATACGACGAAGACAAAGAACTCAACCCCGGCAGCAATTTTTTCTCATTTAACCCCTACTGGGCCTTCACCGCCTTTCTGGGGCCTAAATTCACTGCCAGTGGACGTATCCACTATCTGTGGAACGGGAAAAACGATGATCCCGGCCGGGGGTACCAGGCCCTGGGGGCGGATGACACCCAGGCTGGACAGGCCTTCCATGCCAACTTTGCCATGGCATATGAAATCTTACCCCACCGTTTAAGGCTGGGAATCAATGGATACTACCTGAAACAGATGACAGCCACCCAGATGGATGGCAGGGATGTGGCCGACAGTAAAGAGCAGGTCTTTGCCATGGGGCCGGGGATGATCTACCATTTCTCCCAGAATGATCACCTGATTTTTAACACCTATTTTGAAACCGCTGCGGAAAACCGACCCGAGGGAAATCGGTTTAATGTTCGGTGGGTTCACCACTTTTAAACGCCTCTGTTTTTCTCCCATGAATCCATGGGAGAAAGACCTATCCAAGGCCCTTAAGCCCATGGAACCTGCTCTTAATAATCTGGGCAGCCTGGATGTCATCCACCGGACGAGAGTAGAAAAAGCCCTGAATATAGTCACATTTCAATCCCCGGAGGGTCTCAAGCTGTTCAACGCGTTCAATGCCTTCTGCAATGACTTCAAGGTTCAGATTATGGGCCAGGGCAATAATGGCCTTTGCAATGGCCAGGTTTTCATGATCTTTGTTAATGTCATCCACAAAGCGTTTATCCATTTTCAGATAATCCAAAGGAAATCGTCGTAAATAAGCCAGGGAGGAGTATCCGGTGCCAAAATCATCTATGGCAATGCGGATACCGGTTTCTTTAAGGCGATTGAGCTGTCCAATCACCGATTCTGGTTTTTCCATCACAGCACTTTCCGTGAGTTCAGCAATGAGAAAATGGGGGGACAGATCAACGCTTTCAAGGGCGTTGCGCAGGGTTTCTCCCAGATCATTGTGCATGAACTGCCGGGGTGAAATATTAACACTCATGCTTAACCCCTGTGCCTGCGGTAGTTTTGTGTGCCATGTTTTCAGCTGACGGCATGCCTGTTGGATCACCCATTGCCCAATGGGAATGATTAAGCCGGTGTCTTCTGCCAGGGGAATAAACGCACCTGGAGAAACCAGCCCCCTTTGGGGATGATCCCAGCGCAGCAGGGCTTCGAATCCCCTTATTCTCTCGGTTTTTGCACACACCTGGGGTTGATAATAAAGAACCAGTTCATTGCGATCCACCACTTCTCTCAGATCATTTTCAAGTTGCAGGGCATCGTGGGTTATCTTGTGAAGTTTCCTGCTGAACACCTTGCATCTGGACTTTCCCATGGCTTTGGCTCGGTACATGGCGATATCGGCGTCCCTTAAAATATCTTCTGATTTGTGATAAAGGGAGGTATTGATCACAATACCAATACTGGAGCTGATGGACACATCATTGCCATTGATATTAAAAATGGCCGCCGCCTGCTCCTTCATTCGCCTGGCAATGTTCATGATTTCCTTTGAATCACCGATATCTTCCAGAAGAACTGCAAATTCATCACCACCAATGCGGGCAACGGTATCCATGGAACGGACACAGGTGAGAAAACGCTGGGCTGTTTTTTCCAGAAGAATATCTCCGGCAGAATGGCCCAACGTATCATTGACCCATTTGAATCGATCCAGATCAATCATAAATACAGCAAAGTGGAAATTGGGTTTACGCCGCTGGCGGGCCACGGCCTGGCCCAGACGCTCCATGAAAAGAATACGATTGGGAACCCCTGTGAGACTGTCGTAAAAGGCCTTTCGATAGAGCTGAGCCTCCAGCTCTTTTCTCTGGGTAATATCCTGGTATACAAAAAAAAGTCCTTCAATCATACCGTTGATCAATATGGGAAATCCCAGAAGAGATACAGGGATGGCCCTGTCTTCACGATGTTTTCTCCGGGTTTCCTTGTGGACGGTGTTACCGGAGAGAATGGTTTGACGAATGCTCGTCATTTCCAGAAGCAGGTCATCGGGCACAATGATGCGGCAATTCTTCTGATGGGAAATATCATGGGCCGAATATCCAAAAAGCAACTCAAACCCCCTGTTAACCCGGATAATATTTCCATTAATATCTGTGGAAATCACCGCCTGGGGGGACCCATCAAACAGCTGCTGGAAATAGGCTTTCTGCCTTGATATCTCTTCCTCCTTCTGTCTGGGAATGGTGATATCTCTAAAAATACCCACATGAAAGGACTCATCTCCCACAACGGCCCGGGTCACCACCGCATCCATGGGAAAGGTTTTTCCATTGTATTTTTTACCCGTAATCTCCATGCGGCATCCTGAAAGGAGGGCTTTCATCAAAGCATTCTCCTCTCCATGGTTTTCCCTGCCGGAACCATCAAGATGATTGTATGCTTTACCCTCGCTGTTCAATGGATCTTCTCCAGCATTCCTGAATCCCCTTGAATCGGTGTCAAAGAGATGGGTCATACGCAATCCGGAAAACACCTCACTGGTACCATCATACCCAAACATGGCGCATCCGCT
Source organism: Desulfocicer niacini (assembly GCF_054657595.1). Taxonomy (NCBI): domain Bacteria; kingdom Pseudomonadati; phylum Thermodesulfobacteriota; class Desulfobacteria; order Desulfobacterales; family Desulfobacteraceae; genus Desulfocicer; species Desulfocicer niacini. The sequence goes on along the minus strand of NZ_BAAHYK010000030.1, from coordinate 49,081 downwards.
GGGATTCATGCTCATCACCCTGAAATCATCCCCGGCAAAGGTGATAATGGCATCCTTTGCCACGGAAACGATGGCTTCCGTACCGGCAATGGCATTTTCAAGGGCCATCATCACCTTGTTATATCTTGCGGCAATGACACCGGTATCCGTAAAAGGATCCACCGGCACCCGAAGTGAAAGATCTCCGGTCTCCTCCTGCAGCTGCATGATTCTGAAAAAATCAGCGGTTTCAGTCTTTGCTCCATGCTCGGAGATATTCAACCCGATCTCCTCGCTATGTGCGGAAACCCGCAGCGGAATCATCCGGTCAATTCTACGAATAATAAACAGAGGAATCACAAAGGCCAGCACAAATGCCGCTGCAATGCCTTCCACCTGCACCAATAACTGGGAATAAAAATCAAGCCCTGTCTGGAGAACCGAAGGCGCTCCCAGCAGGGCAACGGCAAGGGTACCCCAGACACCACATCCCAGATGCACGGGGACCGCCCCCACCGCATCATCAATGCCATAGTAAAGCAGCACCTCCTCCACCACAAGGCATACGCCACCGGCAATGGCACCGACGAAAATAGCCTGGGGAATGGTCACGCAATGACAGCATGCCGTCACTGCCACAAGACCTCCCAGGGAGCCGTTGATCAGATAAGAGGTCTTTGCAATACGATTGTAAAGAAGGCCTGCAAACAGTGCAGAGACAGCGCCTGCAGCCCCTGCCATCACGGTGTTAACGATGATCCCCGGTACGCTCCGGTCGATGGTCAAGGTGCTGCCCCCATTAAAACCGATCCAGCCGATCCACAGCAAAAGTGTGCCCAGCACCGAGAGGGGTAAATTGCTGCCATGGATCTCCACAGGCTTGCCATTTCCATCAAATCGTCCCTTCCGGGACCCCACCACAATAAGGGTGGCCAAAGCCACCCATCCGCCCACACTGTGCACCACTGTGGAGCCGGCAAAATCAATGAACCCGGCAGCACCAAGCCACCCGGAAGGATTGCCGGAATCAATTCCATTCCATGCCCAATGGCCAAAAATGGGATAGATAAAAACAGACAGCAGTATCACAACAATGAGATAAGCGGAAAAACGCATGCGTTCCGCCACTGCACCGGAAAAAATAGTGGTGGCGGTACCACAGAACATGGTCTGGAAAAGAAAAAAGGAGGAAAGATGAAAGTCATCGCCGAAATCAGCCATAAACCCAGAAATACCGATGAGTCCGGACTGGGACATCCCAAACATCAAACCAAACCCCAGGAGCCAGAATCCCATGACGGAAAAAACAAAATCTGCAAGATTTTTAATGGCGACATTGATGCTGTTTTTGGATCGAGTCAGACCCGATTCAAGGCACATGAATCCCGGTTGCATTAAAAAAACAAGGACTGATGAAACAATCACCCACAAATTATCCAGAACAGAACTGCCCATGATCATCAAATTCCCTTTTTCTATGAAATTCCTTTCTTCAACGTTTGTATGAAAGAGTTCACAAAACGCCACCATTATTGCTTTTTATAACTGATATGACAGACAACGCCTGTCACCACTAAGATGCTGCATTTTTTTTATAAAAAGCAATGAATGTACCACAACATTGATGATTCAATTTTGAAGGCTTATTCCGGAAGGGAGGGGCAGATATTTGTATTGAGGGCTGAACCTTTTAACACGGGATGATCCAGTTTTTTATCCTGACAATGCCTGATATGGTACGGTTTTATGGGGCACAGCACCCACTTATGACATTCGTAATTTCAGGGTTTTATAAAAAATCAGGAAGTTTAAATTTATCAGTTGTAATGCGTCAAGATCCAATCCAATAAAAACATTATTGCATTCTCTGCAAAATCAAATCACATTTATGTAAAAAAGACAGGAATCTAAACACAAGATAGCCTCAAGATGGGGCTTACTCACAAAATGTGCCACTTTGGAAAGGGCATTGGCTCGTGTTATGAGCAAGCCTCTCCATTTCAAATTTTATCAGATAATTTCCTGGCAATGAGCATAGACACCACGCCGATGCCGGCGGCAAGAAAAACCCCCGGCACCATGGGCAGCAACGCCTGGAATTTTTCAGACCCCGTGGCCAGCATAACCTTGCCGCCGGCAATGGTGTCAAACAGCCAGGAATCCTTGATGCTGCCATAGACCAACGTATAAATGAGGGCACCCAACAGGCCACCCACAGAAAAAAACTGGGCATCCCTGCGTCCATCCGCCAGGGCGGTCAGGCTTGTGCGGGGCAATAACCGGCCACGGCAAACCCCAGTCCCAGGAGTGCTCCGCCCACAGTTACGCCAATGTAACTGCTTAACACTCATAAGCCAACCCTGAATCCAATTAGAATGGGCGCATTAGAGCTACCATTTATCCCGCAATGCCCGCAATGCAGTGAATTCCCCAAGGGTCCGGGCCTGGAGAAAGGGATTTATTTCCCGCTCAAGGCCCATGGTGGTATTTTTACCGCCCCAGTCTTCAAATTGAGACATGAACACACTTGCCTTTTCATTACCATTGGCCATGGCAAACCCCAGGTTGGTCTCCATGTAATCATGGCCAGGATAAAGGATGCACTCATCGGGCAAAATATCGTTAAGGCTCTGGATAGTATCAAACAATGTTACCACATCCCCGCCGTTATGGCAGTTTCCCACCCCGAAATTAAACAGCACATCTCCTGCAATAATACCGGTGATAACGCCCCGTTCCCACAGCAGAAACACAAGATGATCCATGGTGTGTCCGTTGGCGGCTTTCACCTCAATGGTGGTGTGAATATCCAGAGGGATAAGGGTTTTTTCCAGAAGCGCCTCCCGGAACAGGATGGGTGCACCGGAAAGAGTTGCCAACTCGTCATTGCCCCGGGTATGATCCGGATGCGTATGGGTATTGATAATCCCCTCAATGGTTATGGACTGTCCATCCAGTTGATCATACACCTCTTTCCCATCCCAGGGGTCCACGCACCAGGCCTTTTTATTGTCTCCCACAACTGCATAGGAATAATTGGCCCACCCATCCCGGGACAGCATCTGAATTACCTTCATTCTCTCCTCCATAAATACAATTAATTTCAAAACTGCGGTTGATTTTTGCATAAAAACCATCATAATGCAAATTTAGCTCCCATGGACGGTTGAAGCCTGCCCGCAGCAATTTTTTATATAAAACTCCGTCTAAAGAACTGCAATTATTATAGTTTCATTTTTCGTTGTGGCTGGTATTTACAGCCATGTGGGTTTTATATGAAAAGGCAACCTCCAAGGCAACCTCAGCAGAGCCGCCCCCCCCGATGGGCAATAGGAACCGGACAATTGAGCTGTCTACAGTTCCGGTCCGGGCCCATTGCCCGTCGGGGGGAGGACGGCGGCATAATACCATTTTCTATCTTCGTTGCGGGCAAAACCGGATCAGAATACGGTCGGTCAACCCGTCGCAGTTATATCAATATAACTCACGACCTTGGAGAAATTATTGAGATATGTTTTAAGACTCATATGTTTTATACTGGTATGCTTAGGAGCATACCCTTATCGTGTAACGGCAGGGAATACCCCGGCAGAAAATATTCCACACCACCCAATCCAGGGAAACCCCGCCCGCCCCATCCTGCACATGGGAATCCATGTATCAAAATTTAATACCCTGGATCCGCACAGGGCAGCCTCCACCAGTGATCGAATTCTGGCGGACATGCTGTACAACGGGCTGGTTCGTTTTAAGCCCGGCAACTCCCGGCAGATGGAACCGGATCTGGCAGTTGAAATTCCGGAACCCGTCATGGTTCGGGGAAAACAGACCTGGACCTTTAAATTAAAAGAAAATATTTTTTTCCAGGCATACCCCGGAGAATCACCCGAAAAACTAACAGCCCTGGAAGTATGCAAGTCCTTTATCAAAGCGGCTGATCCCCAGAGATCTGCCTACGCCGGTGGGTATGAGGGCATTTCTGTGGTGGTAACAGGCCCCCATACCCTTCGGTTCACCGTGGACCCGCCCCAGTCTCCCCTGCTCTTTCTTCCCAAGGTGGCCAATTATGCCGGTGGATTCATTGTCAAGGAGACAGTTGATGAAAGGGGAATGCTGCGCCTCAAGGGCACAGGTCCCTTTTACTTCATCAACGCCCCCGATGACCGCCATCTTCTGCTTAATCCCCATGATGACTACTTCCGGGGAAGGCCCCTTTTGGGGGGTGTGGATATACATTTTTTGCCCGATGCAGATCAGCGGTTATCCGCCATTGTGGACAAAAAAATGCACGTCATTGTGGGAGAGGCCGACGCCCGATGGCTTCAGCGGATCAAAGATAAAAGAGATCTCAGGCTGGACAGTTTCGGGGTATCGGAAATCGTCAACATCTATTTCAACACCTCAACCCCCCCTTTTTCCGACATCCGGGTGAGAAAGGCCGTGGCCTATGCCGTGGACCGCAATCAGTTTCTGGCCCCCTTTGGCCCGGGGCTGGTTTATTCTGTTTTTTCCCCGGTTCCGCCTTATATGCCGGGTGGATTAAAGGAACAGGAGATAAAAACCCTGGGGCTGGATTATGCCGCAAACATTAACAGGGCAAAGCAATTAATGGCCGAAGCAGGATTAACACATGGATTTAAGATGGATGTGGTGGTGTCAGAGGTGGGCTCTTTTTCCAATAATTATCGTACCCTTCAAACCCAGTTGGCCGCCATCAATATCACCATGACCCTGCACCTGGTGGACCATGCCACCATGCACCGCCTCATCAGACAAGATTTTAATCCCATTGTGATTTACGAAGCATTCAGGCCCAACACCGACGAATTTTTAAGTCGTTTTTTCCACTCCAGCGCCACCATATCTTCCGGGAAAACGCCTGCCACCAATTTCAGCCATTACAAGGGAATTGATGAACTCATTGAAAAGGCCCGCCTGGAACGGTTCACCTCCCGGCAGATAAAATTGTGGGAATATGCCCAAATAAAGCTGCTAGAAGAGATGGTGGTATACCCCCTCCACCAAAAAAATCAAATCTATGTCCGCTGGGACACCGTGGATTATGGCCATCCTATTATTTCCACCACAGCTCTTTACCCACAGTTCACCGAAAAAACAACCATTCAAATCCAGCGGGGCACCCTGCAATGAAAATCCATCACAAATTACTGGGGGTCACCCTGCCCATCGCTCTCATCGCACTTCTTATGGGATCTTATGTCACCTTTCATCTTTCCCAGCAGGCATTGCACCAGATCGCCCAGCGCTGGCTTAAAACCCGTCTCGATGAGGCAATCCACGTCATTCATCAACAGGAAACCTTCCTTAGAATGTACGGCATCACCAACATCCATGCAGGTACCCACAAGGCCCAATACGATGCCAAACGAGGACTTGCGGCCATTCAAATCGGAAAGCGTGGCTATGTTTATATCCTTGATAAAAAAGGAGATATCTTGTTCCATCCCGATCCTAAACACATTGGCACTTCCATGGGTCAGAGTCCATGGTTTGCCCTTGTTCAACAACAAACAAAAGGCGAACTTAACTATACCTGGCAGGGAGAAAAGCACCTGGGGAAATTTGACTGTTTTGAACCCTGGGGATGGATTGTCGTAGCAACAGACCCCTACAACGAAATCTATGGTTCGCTTAACAAGACAAGGGATTATCTCCTGGGCATGGCCCTGTGGGGGTCCATACTCATCTCGTTTTTTATTGTTGTGATGACACGAAAAATTTTTAACCCCCTCCAGCTACTTGTAAAAGGTGCGGAGATGGTAAAACAAGGCAAGCTGGACATTCAAATTCCCATAAAAAGCACCGATGAAATGGGCAATCTCTCCCGGGTGTTCAATGCCATGGCCCAGGAGTTGAAAAAAAACCTGGAAACCCTTCAAACATCGGAACAGCAACTCCATTATCTCAATTCTCAACTGCTGACGGCCCAGGAGGATGAACGAAAAAGAATATCCACAGAACTCCACGACGAGGTGGGGCAATCCCTCACCGTTATGAAGCTTAAAATGATCATGGTGGAAGAAGGACTTACGTCCAAAGATCATGCCGCAAAAAAAGAATGTGAAGAAATGGTGCAGTACATAGACATGACCATTGAAAATGTCCGACGACTGTGCCGGGATTTAACCCCCACGGTGATCGCCGATCTGGGTCTGGCGGCAGCGTTGATGTGGCTCATTGAAAACATGGAGCACCATTTTGACATTGCAGCAGATATTGACCTTAACAATGTGGATGAGATATTATCCCTGGAAAGACAGCTTCTGGTGTATCGTATTTTCCAGGAGGCCCTGTCCAATGCAGTTAAACATGCCCAGGCCACCCGGCTTGAACTTACCGCCAGCCAGGCACAGCACGAACTTATGTTTTCCATTAAAGACAACGGAAAAGGCTTTGACATGGGCCATGTTCGATGCAGAGGATATGAAGAACGGGGCCTGGGACTTGCCACCATGCAGGAACGGGCACGCATGCTGGGGGCCAGCATTGAAATAAAAACCAGCCCCGGATGCGGAACCCGGTTGCAATTTACCGTGCCCGTTGATAAAGGAAGTAAGCATGGGAACTTATAAAATCATACTGGCCGACGACCATAAGCTGCTGCGCCACGGCATCAAGCAGATTATTGAAAAAAACCAGGAAATCAAAGTCATTGCCGAAGCCGGTGATGGGCTGGAGCTTTTAAAACTCCTGGCCACCCACATCCCGGATATGATTGTTCTGGACATTGCCATGCCAAAGCTGCGGGGCATTGAAGCAGCCATTGAAATAAAGATGCTCCATCCGGAAATCAAGATTCTCATTCTATCCATGCACAAAAGCCTTCAATACCTTCACCATGCCCTGTCCGCCGGGGTGGACGGCTATCTTTTAAAGGAGGATGCCCCCCGGGAGCTTGCCTCGGCCATTGACACCATCCGCAATAATGACACCTATATTTCTCCTTTAATGAGCAAAGAACTCAACAATGACATTGCCCAATCCTACCGTACGGGTAAATCCTCAACCCCCTTTGAGCCCCTTACCCTGCGGGAGCGGGAAGTGCTTAAACTCATTTCAGAAGAGAAATCCAACAAGGACATTGCGGAACTGTTGAACATTAGCCTGGCCACGGTGAAACACCACCGGGCCGCCATCAAAAAAAAGCTTAATATCCGAAAAACCGCCGGCCTTGTAAAATATGCCATTCGCAAAGGATTGACCACTTCGGGATAATGCCCAGGTGAAGAGGGACTCACTTGGCTTGGCTGCTTCAGCTCTTGTTCAGGATGCTGCAACGCGGGTCAAACCCGTTCTCAACCCGGCATTAGGTGCACTGCAGGCGGACTTAACAATACGAATATAATCCTGCGCATACCGGTGCAATGACCGTACTTGTTCATTGCATGGGCCATTTATCATGTTTGATGGGCCCAACGGGGTCATGCGTGTGTTATTGACACTTTTGACACAAGCTCGTATTTAAACTAAAATTTCAGCAAAAGTGTCAATAACGTAATCCTGCCCCCCCCCCAAGAGTGGCCCATGTTGTGACCAAGCCCCAATGACCTGAAATTTTTTTGAACCATATCCAGTTTTGATCTGTGTTCCAATTTTCTTAATTCTTAAACGAATGTGGATTCTTTACATTTGGTTTGATTTATTTTAAGCCATAACATACAATAAGATATTTGAATGGCAATATGCAAACAATGTTGCCAAATATTTCAAATACCCCGCTTGGGGGGCCTTATTTCCAATGTAGACTTGTTGGAACGACAACGCCGTTGTCCGGAAATCCTTCCATAATAATTGCGAAAGGATAAAAATCATGGGTGCTCCTGTTAAACTACTTAGATTTTCCCTCGCCGGTCTCCAATATGCGTTACATCTTGAATCCGTTGACAGGGTGGTACGCTCGGTGGATGTCACTCCATTGCCCAAGGCCCCGGAGAGCGTTCTTGGTGTAGTTAATGTTCAAGGCCAAATTTTTCCGGTCTTTAATATCAGAAAGCGTTTTGGGATTCCGGACAAGGAAATTGATGTGACGGACCAGTTGATTATTGCTTCCACGATAAGACGTACGGTGATTCTTTTGGTGGACAGCGTCACCGGAGTCATGGAATGTTCAAAGCAGGAGATTACCAAAGCAAAAAAAATCATCCCGGGCATGGAATACATTGAAGGCGTAACCAGCTTCAAGAATGGCATGATCCTCATCCATGATCTCGATACATTTCTATCTCTTGATGAAGAAAAAGCCCTGGAAAATGCAATGACAAAAGAAAACAAAACCAATAAACACTAATGATACACTCGATTTCAAAATCATCACTTTTCTTGATTAGTGAGTTTATCTCCGATAAGATGGGCATTTCTTTTCCCAAAGAACGGTGGCATGATCTTAAAAGAGGTATCGCGTCCGCCACCCTTGAATTCAATCATAAAGACCCGGAATCTTTCATTCGCTGGCTGACATCCTCACCACTTACAAAAGATCAGATTGGGATACTGGCAACTCATCTCACCGTGGGAGAAACCTATTTTTTTCGAGACAAAAACGTTTTTAACGCCCTTGAAATGCACATTCTTCCTAAGCTGATCCACGCGCGGTGCAATACCGGCAAACAATTGCGATTCTGGAGCGCAGGCTGCGCAACAGGTGAAGAGCCATACTCCCTGGCCATATTACTTTCAAAAATGATCCCTGATCTGAGTGATTGGAATATCACCATTTTGGCTACGGATATCAATCTTCAATCTTTGAAAAGCGCTTCAAACGGGGTATACACCCAATGGTCCTTCCGAAGTACCCCCGAGTGGGTCAAAAACAAGTACTTCATAAGAACAAAAGACGGTTATCTCAAAATCCATCCACTGATCAGAAATATGGTCAAATTTTCATACCTTAACCTTATGGATGATTGTTATCCCTCAAGGACTAACAATACCAATGCCATGGATGTGATTTTTTGTCAAAACGTGCTCATGTATTTTCCCCTGAAATATACCAAACAGGTCATCAGACGCATATACCGAGCCCACGTCAATGGTGGGTGGTTGGTGGTAAGCCCGGGAGAAATGCCCCTCAAATTTCGTTCACCATTTACCACTGAACATCTTTACAATGCTATTTTATACAAAAAAGATAGCTATCAAACGCCTTTAGAAAATAATCTTAAAACAAAACAAATATTCCCTATCCCGGAAATTTGCCTTGATTCTCAAAAAGATTTTCAGCAGCAAATTGTCTTCCCGGAACAGACTGAGACGATTGATGAAATCATAGCCCAGCCCATGGAAGTTCAGTTGGAATCTTCCAAATCCATGGGGCTCGAGCAGCCTTCCTGTGGACATTCCCTGGAACTATTTGAGAAGGGCTATTATACTGAGGCCGTCGAATCTCTCCATGAATTATTGTCACACCGCCCAAACGACATCAATGCCATGATCTTGTTAGCGCGGGCATACGCCAATAAAGGATACCTTGCCAAAGCAGCCAAGTGGTGTGAGAATGCGATCCACGCTGATAAACTTAATCCGTCCTTCCATTATCTATTATCAACCATCATGGCCGAGCAGGGCCGGGTGGAGGAGGCGGTGGTCGCGCTGAAAAAGGTACTCTATCTCGACTATAACTTCGTGCTTGCCTATTTCTCCCTGGGAAATATCAACCGCCAGCTGGGTAAGCTGAAAGAATCAAAAAAAAATTTTGATACTGCCACTTCACTTTTGGGCAAACTGCAAACAGAGGAGATATTGCCTGAATCAGGGGGAATAACAGCAGGCCAGCTCAAAAAAATTCTCAAATCCTTATCCAGTCAGGGGGCAGTAAATGACCAATGATGATGATATAAATTCTAAAAAAACACACTGGAAGCAACTCCATCGCCGCCTGGACGTGTCAAAGACTGCCATTGAACAAGGATTTGCAGTGGCCCCGGAGGAAAGAATCAAAATCCTTAAAAAAAGAGCTGAAGTGCTCTCCAGGAAGGCAAAACCCATTGAGGAAAAAGAGGAGGAAATTGCAGTGGTGGAATTTATCCTGGCCCATGAGAATTATGCAATTGAATCCAAATACATCAGCGAAGTTTATCCGTTAAAGGAATTCACCCCCATACCGTGCACTCCGGACTTTGTCCTGGGGATCATCAATCTACGTGGAAGTATTCTTTCAATCTTAGACTTCAAAAAATTCTTTGGCCTGCCCGACAAGGGAATTGCCGACTTCAATAAAATTATCATCATAAATTCAGAGTTTAACAGGTTCGGTATTCTATCTGACAGCATAATAGGCATTCGCTCCGTCCGGGCAAATGAAATTCAACCCCCGCTGCCGACGTTAACCGGAATCGGCAGGGAATATCTCAAGGGCGTTTTAGAGGACAGGATCATTGTTCTTGATGCGGCAAAAATAATATCCGATCCCAAAATAATCGTGCACGAAGAGGTTGGTTAGGATTGGGGTGCATTCCCAGGATTGTTGCTTGCCGGTTCTAATTTTTAAAAAAGGAGAGGAGCAAATGTTCAAAAACATGAAAATAAGCATGAAAATCGGATTTGGGTTTTTCATCATTATGCTTCTTGCGGCAGGGGTGGCGTATTTAGGTTCCTCCGGACTGATTGCCGTGAAGGACCGAGTTAACAAGGCGGACGACGTCAACCGTCTGGTTAAATATAATCTTGAGGTGCGTAGGTCAGAGAAGAACTATATCCTGCGGCATAATCAGCAGGATTTAGATGATGTTTTTAGCAGACTGGAGGAAATGAGGAAACAAGCCAAGGAGACCAAAGCAAAATTTACACAGGATGCCAACAAAATCCAGATGGAGGAAGTGGTAGCTGCCGTTGATAATTATGGTAAAGCCTTTCATGGCTACCTGGATATTGAAATAAAGCAGAAAGAACAAGAAGCCAATATGGTCCAAGTGGCCCATGAACTTGAAAAAATAGCCATTGCATTAAGAGAAAACGAAAGAAAAGAATACTCCCAGTTACGCGTGCAAAATGCAAGCAAGGCGGATGCTGCCAACCGGATAATCGAGTGGATGCTTGAATGCAGGCAGAATGAAAAAGACTTCATCTTGAGCAACGACATAATATCGTCTCAACAGGTAATTAAAAACATAGAAAGCATCATCAAACAGGCAAATGCCCTTAAAACCCATTTTAATAAAGAAGAAAACAAGAAAATGGTCGAGCAAATTATCGTTAATGCCGAGAAGTACCAAGATGCATTTTTAACCTACAATGAACTGAACAAAAGACTCAATGCAAATTTAGAGATAATGGTGAACGCCGCAAGATCGGTGGAGAATACTTGTGCCGATGCAAGGACTGACCAGAAGGCTAAAATGCTAAATGAGATGAACTTGGCAATCAATCTGATGATAGGCGGCACCGTTGTCATCATTATTTTAGGAATATTCATCTCATATATCATTATCAGAGCCATCGCTATTCCCATCGATAGAATTACTGTAATCGCACAGGAAATCTCCAATGGCGACCTTGACCATGAGATGAAAATTATACAAAAAGATGAGATCGGGCAACTGGCAGATGCGTTTAGGAACATGAAAAAAAGCATGCAGGAACAGGCTGAAGTGGCAAAAAAGATATCCCAAGGCCATTTAAATATTGAAGTAAGGCCAAAATCCCCAAAGGATGTGCTGGGCAACGCACTGGTCGATATGATCAAAAATATTCAGGAACAGGCTGAAGTGGCAAAAAAGATATCCCAAGGCTATTTAAATATTGAAGTAATTCCTAAATCAACAAAGGATGTGCTGGGCAATGCCCTGGCTGCCATGACCAGAAATCTTCAAAAACAGACCGGCGCATTAAAGGAAGCGGTTAATGTCCTTTCCTCTTCCACTTCTGAAATTGCCACCACGGTAACCCAGCTTGCCTCCAGTGTGTCGGAGACGGCAACATCGGCCAATGAAACCACCACCACCGTGGAGGAGGTAAGGCAGACTGCGAATCTCACCAATAAAAAGTCAAAGGCCGTTTCCGAGGGTGCACAAAAGGCCCAGCAAATATCAATTGACGGCAAAAAGGCCACGGATGAAACCATTGATGGAATGGGCCGGATAAAAGTCCAGATGACCTCCATTGCAGAGTCCATTGTAATTTTGAGCGAACAGAGCCAGGCCATCGGGGAGATTATCGCCACGGTGGACGACATTGCCGAGCAGACAAATTTGCTGGCGGTTAACGCCTCCATTGAAGCGGTTAAAGCCGGTGATATGGGCAAGGGCTTTTCCGTTGTGGCCCAGGAAATCAAGGATCTGGCAAAACAATCCAAGCAGGCCACAAAAAGGGTACGTGTCATACTCAATGAAATTCAAAGGGCCACCGGAAAGGCGGTCATGGTAACCGAAGAGGGAAGCAAGACCGTTGAAACGGGAGTAAAGCAGGCCAAGCAATCAGGACTGGCAATCTCTACTCTTACCGGCAGTATTACAGAAGCGGTTCAGTCAGCCATTCAAATCGCGGCGTCGAGTCAGCAGCAATTGGTGGGAATGGACCAGATAGGAACTATAATGATGGACATCAAAGAAGCCTGCGCCCAAAACGACGCCGGCACCAGACAGCTTGAAACGGCGGTCCAGAACCTGAACGAGCTTGGTCAGAAACTTAAGCAGGTAATGGAATGGTATAAATTTGATGCATAAAACGGGGAAACCGCATGGGCAATATCGATCTGCTGAAAAAACTTCAGGCGGCATTTAAAATCGAAGCTGAAGAACGTCTGAGGGATCTGAGCTCCGACCTGATCAAGCTGGAAAAAATGCCTGCCGGTGAAGCCTGGGATGAAGTGATTGAATCCATGTTCCGACAGGCTCACAGCCTGAAAGGGGCCTCCCGCTCGGCCAGTCTGCCGGAGATAGAAAAAATCACAAAAGCCCTTGAGAATGTCTTTTCGGCATTGAAAAGAAAAAAAATAAAAATCTTACCTGAAATGATGGATACGCTTCATTATGCAACCGACACATTGGCCAATTTTGCTGGCAGGCTTGGCAGCAAAGCTCCAAGGGTTGATAAGAATCAGGCAATGGAAATTGTGGAACAAATCAACGCTCTCTGTTCAGAAACAAGCGTGGGTGAAACTCAACCTGTTGACAAGGAACCCGATCCTGCCAAAGAGACTATTTCGCCCATGAAAATGGAAGAGAGCCATAAAGAAGACATCCCTCCCCTCCAGAAATCTTCCGAAGAAACTTTAAAAAAAACTGACCGTCCCAAAGACAAGGCACAAACGGTAAGGGTCTCCTTAAGGAAACTGGATTTGCTCATGCTGCAAGCCGAGGAAATGCTTCAGGCGAAGCTTCTGGCGAATCAACACAAGAATGAACTTCAGAACATCATTGAAATGCTGGAGTTATGGAAAAAGGACTGGACCAAAATTACAGATGCTACGCGTGTCTTAACGCAGATTATTAAAAAATATGGGGAGTCGGGCAGCCAGGAAAAATCGGCTATGAAGTCTGCATCCAAGCTGATGGAGCTTGTCGAGTCCAACCAAAATCAGTCCAGCATATTTGAAGCCAGGCTCTTTTCTCTTGCCAAGTCAGCCGATCAGGATAATCGACTGATCGGTGAGCTGGTGGACAGGCTGCTCAAAGACATGAAAACGGTGTTGATGCTGCCCTTCTCAAGTTTTCTTGAAATTATTCCCAAAATCGTGCGGGATCTTTCCCGGGATCAAAACAAGAACGTCAAGGTCTCAATGGAGGGAGGAGAGATTGAAATTGACAGGAAAATCCTAGAGGAGATGAAAGACCCGCTCATACATTTATTGCGCAATTGCGTGGATCACGGAATTGAAAAATACGAGTTGAGAAAGAAAAATAAAAAGCCGAAAACGGGAACCATTAAGATCATAATCAGCCAGGTAAAGGGTGACAGGATCGAAATTTCAATCTCCGATGATGGCGGGGGAATTGACATAGAACAATTAAAAGAAGCGGCCATTGAGAAAAAAATTATATCCAGGCAGGTCGCAAGTGGACTTTCCGAAAAAGAGGCCGTTAATCTTATTTTTCAATCAGAGGTAACCACAAGCTCAATCGTAACGGATATTTCTGGAAGGGGCCTGGGTATGGCCATCGTTCGCGAAAAAGTTGAAAGGCTCGGCGGTGAGGTATCCGTTGAAAGCCGCCCCGGTGAGGGGACGACAATCCGGGCGCTTCTTCCCATAACCCTTGCCACCTTCAGGGGAATCCTGGTGGAGGCAGGCAACCAGCAATTTGTTGTTCCCACAGCAAATATTGGCCAGGTGGTAAGAATCAATGCCAATGATGTTAAAACCGTTGAAAACAGGGAGACCATCCCCTTAAACGGGCAAACGGTTCCTATGGTTCGCCTTGATGAGGTTCTGGAAATCCCGCACAGAAAAAAAGCATCCCCATCAAAATTAATTCCGGCAATGGTTCTGGGAACCCGGGAGAAACGGATTGCATTCAGCCTGGACCATGTCCTGGGTGAGGAGGAAATCCTGTTTAAGAGTCTTGGAAATCAACTCTCCCGGGTCAGAAACATCCACGGAGCAACGGTTCTGGGAAACAGAAAGGTGGTACCCATCCTGAACGTCACAGACTTGATAAAATCTGCAATGCAGCTGAGCCCCATGGCAGCAAGGGTAACTGTAAGCACGGAAGCAGCACAGATATCTGTGCTGGTTGCCGAAGATTCCATTACCTCACGCATGCTCTTAAAAAGCATTCTGGAGTCAGCTGGGTACCAGGTAAAGACAGTAACAGACGGCCTTGAGGCGCTCACAGAACTCAAGGCAACTAAATACGATTTATTAGTATCGGATATTGACATGCCCAGGATGAATGGGCTTGTGCTCACCGAAAAAATCCGTGAGGACAAGACACTTGGTAATTTGCCCGTAATACTGGTGACAGCGCTTCATTCCCGGGAAGACCGTGAGCGGGGAATTGATGTCGGTGCGAATGCATACATTGTCAAGAGCAGCTTTGACCAGAGCAATCTATTGGACGTAATTAAAAAATATATATAGCAATCAGGAAATTGCCATGATTAAAGTTTTAATAGCCGATGATTCACACACAACCATGGAGTATCTAAAATATCTGCTGGATTCAGACGATGAAACCACGATCGTGGGAATTGCCGAAAACGGCAAAGAGGCGGTGGCCTTAGCAAAAACAACGCATCCGGATGTAATCTTAATGGACATTGATATGCCCCAAATGGACGGGTTCGAGGCAACCCGCATAATTATGGAAAGTAACCCAGTGCCCATCATTATTATGAGCGCAATCCACGATGTTAAAGAGACTACCGTGGTATTCCGCGCCATGGAAGCGGGTGCGGTCAGCATTTTAAATAAACCATGGGGGATAGACCATCCGGACCATGAACGTGATTATGAAGAACTGCTTCAAAATGTAAAATTAATGTCGGAAATAACCATGGTCAGGCGTCATAAGCCCATGAAGGAAATGACAGAAAGGCCAAGGGTGAAACAGCCAGAGATCAGGCCCGCGGCAAAGCATAGCAACATAAGTATTATAGCCATGGGTGCGTCCGCAGGCGGTCCCCCTGTATTGAAAGAAATTCTTTTGAAAATACCTGAAAATTTTCCCATCCCCATATTGATTGTCCAGCACATATCAAGGGGGTTCATAGACTGCTTGGTAAACTGGCTTGGCCAAACCACGGGTTCTGCCATTCACCTTGCCTCCCACGGAAAGATTCTGCTTCCGGGTCACATCTATTTTGCACCGGATGGTTATCACATGGGAGTCCAGTACCCAGACCGGATACGTTTGAGCAGCGCCAAACCGGAAAACAGTTCCCGACCCTCCATATCCTTTCTCTTCCGGAGCGTAGCAGATATATATGGCCCGTCTGCGGCAGGTGTCCTGCTTACGGGCATGGGTAAAGACGGGGCCGACGGGCTGAAAATAATGAGGGACAAAGGAGCCGTTACCTTTGCCCAGAACAAAGAAAGCTCGCTGGTACACGGCATGGCGGGAGAGGCGATAAAACGTGATGCTGCCATGTATGTATATTCTCCAAAACACATCGCCAAAGCACTGACAAGTTTGGTTGATAAGGAAATCAGACCCAATCAATTTGCCTTCAAATCCGGCTGAGAAGCTGATATCTCTTGATATTAAAAAATAAGCAATAAATGCAAAAACATCTGAGGCCCTGATAAAAATGCAACAAGCTGAACCTCCAAGAAAGGAGTGAATTATGAAAAATGATGTCTCTTTATTAGTAGTAGAGGACAGCCCCACCCAGGCTATGGAAATTCAATATTTTCTGGAACATAACGGCTACAAGGTTTTAATTGCTGAAGACGGTGAGCAGGCCTTTGCCATGTTGAATGATTTCAGGCCCGACATCATTATATCAGACATTATCATGCCAAGGATGAATGGGTACGAACTTTGTGAAAAGATCAAGAATAACAATAAGCTGAAAGATATCCCGGTGATTCTTTTGACAAGCCTTTCCGAACCGGAGGATGTTATCAACGGACTGGTTTGCGGGGCCAACAATTTTATTATCAAGCCCTTTGACGAAAAATTAATGCTTTCCCAAATCAAATACACCATCATCAACATGGAAATGAGAAAAGGTGTCACGTCCCAGATGGGAGTTAAAATATTTTTCAGGAAGAAAGAATATTTTTTATCTTCCGAACGAATACAGATGATCGACCTTTTGCTCTCCACCTATGAAGCCGCCATTCAAAAAAACAATGATTTTAAAAAGGCCAACCAGGAGCTTGAACAAATCAAGGAAGAGCTGGAAAAACGGGTACTGGAAAGAACCTCTGAGCTTTCAAAATCCAACCTTCACTTGCAAAAAGAAATCGAGGAGAGAAAAAGCATTGAAAAAGCGCTGCGGCGTTCCGAAAATGAGCTGGCCATCAAGAATCAGATTTCCCAAGTCTTTATTACTTCGCCCGACGATGAGTTGTTCAAAGATGTTTTAAATATTGTATTAACGGCTTTAATAAGCAAGTATGGTATCTTTGGGTACATCGACGAGGATGGGGCATTGGTGTGCCCTTCCATAACAAAGGACATCTGGGAAGAGTGCAAAATCCAGGAGAAGGATATCAAGTTCTCCCGCAAGTCATGGACAGGGATCTGGGGCCAATCTCTTATCAAGGAAAAGCCATTGTATTCCAACGAACCATTACAGGTGCCAGAAGGCCATATTAAAATAACAAGAACGCTGAATGTCCCCATAATTCACAGTGGAAACGTCATCGGCAATCTGCTGGTTGCCAATAAAGAGACGGACTATGACAAGAGCGATGTCCGGTTAATGGAGGCCATCGCCGGCCATCTTGCGCCTCTCCTGAACGCAACGCTGCAAAGGGATAAACAGGCAAAAAAGCGCCAAAGCCTCGAAGATCAGCTCCGCCAGACTCAAAAGATGGAATCCGTGGGACGTCTGGCAGGCGGGGTGGCGCATGATTACAACAATGTACTCAGCGTAATCATGGGTTTCACCGAACTTGCCATGGTGGATGAGGACCTGACCGAGCCAGTACGTACCAACCTCAAAGAAATCCTCAAGGCTACAAAACGTGCAACGGACATCACCCGGCACCTGTTGGCCTTTGCCCGTAAGCAGACCATTGCCCCAAAGGTCCTTGACCTGAACAAGAATGTGGAAAATATGATTAAAATGCTCCGGCGTCTTATCGGTGAGGATATCGATTTTGCCTGGTCCCCGGGGGCGGATCTGTGGTCCATCAAAATGGATCCATCCCAGATTGACCAGATACTGGTCAACCTGTGCGTCAACGCCCGGGACGCCATTACTGGAGTAGGCAAGATTACCATAGAAACAAAAATCATGTCTTTTGACGCAGCCTACTGTGCCGATCATCACGGTTTTATTCCAGGAGAGTTTGTCATGCTGGCCGTAAGCGACAATGGCTGCGGCATAGACAAAGAAATATTGAACAATATTTTTGAACCATTTTTCACCACAAAGGATTTGGATAAAGGCACGGGGCTTGGATTATCGACGGTCTACGGCATTGTCAAACAAAACAACGGGTTCATTAACGTCTATAGTGAACCGGGCATAGGGACAACCATCAAAATTTACCTGGCCCGCCATAAAGGCAATGCCGTCAATATCCCGAAGGAAAACACAGAAAAAATTCTGGCAGGCCACGGAGAAACCATCCTGATTGTGGAGGATGACCCATCAATTCTAAAACTTGCCCGACTAATACTTGATAAATTGAACTACATCGTGTTGACACAAGACACACCAGAAGGGGCAATCAGGCTGGCCGAAGAATATGCCGGAGAAATACACTTGGTCGTAACGGACGTGATCATGCCTGAAATGAACGGCCTTGAACTGGCCAACAGGCTGCAATCCATTTACCCGAACCTCAAGCGCATCTTCATGTCCGGATACACGAGTAATACCATCGCCCACCATGGCGTTCTTGACGAAGGGGTGCACTTCCTTCAGAAACCATTCTCCCAAAAAGATCTGGCAATAATTGTCAGAAAGGTTCTATACGAGTAGATTTTTCAATCGGGCTTTTACCCCTGGGGGTCATGGGGCATACCACAGAAAGTGAGCCAGACGGATGAACAGTTCAATGTTGCCTGGATGGCCATATTCTGATACCCATCTATGAATTTTAGGTTGTTATGATGGGATAAGAATATGGGGCAAAAATGAAAAAGATAATTTTAATACTGGTTCTGATGGGTTGTACTGCCCTTTTTATGGGATATTTTTATAAATTCGATGGCCTGGTCCAGGAACGGTTCCAGGGCCGGTTATGGGAACTTCCAGCCTTGGTCTATGCCAGGCCCCTGGAAATTTATCCCGCCATGCATCTGGTACCGGACCTGTTTGAAAAGGAGTTGATCCTCATGGGGTATCAGCAGAGGAAGAATCAAAAAAGCCTCAAAACCCCTGGCACCTATACTCGAAGGCAGAATACCTTTGACCTGTTCTGCCGGTCCTTTGATTTCGGGGATGAGCAAGTTGACAGGCACCGCCTCCGCATCCGCATAAAAACCAATCAGGTGGTTGATGTGAGAAATCCTGTGACCGGGGCATTCAGGGAAATGGTTCGCCTGGATCCGGTGGTGATTGGCCGGTTTTACCCCTCGTCCATGGAAGACCGGGTTCTGGTCACCCAAGACCGCCTGCCTTCCCTGCTGGGTAAGGCCATTATTGCCGTGGAGGACAGAAATTTTTATACCCATCACGGCATTGATCCAAAATCCATCTTCCGTGCCATCATGGTCAACCTGAAAAACCAAAGTTTGACCCAGGGGGCAAGTACCTTGACCCAGCAGCTGGCCAAAAACTTTTTCCTCACCCGGGAGAAATCCCTTGTTCGGAAGATCAATGAAGCTTTCATGGCCGCGGCCCTGGAGCTTCACTTTTCCAAGGAGCAGATTCTCGAAGCATATATAAACGAGGTCTACCTGGGACAGGATGGAAAACGGGCCATCCACGGATTTGGCCTAGCTGCCGACTTTTATTTCGGCAAGTCTCTGGCTGACCTTGCCCCCCATGAGATGGCCCTGCTGGTGGGAATGCTAAAGGGGCCATCCCGTTATAATCCCAGGGCCTATCCAGACCGGTCAAAAAAACGGCGAAACCTTGTTTTGACCCTGATGGCAGAACAGGGACTGCTTTCCCCAAAGGGCCTTAAAAATGCCCTGGCAGCTCCGCTGAATGTGATTGAAAAACCACGCTTTGGATATTCTCCGTTTCCCCATTATCTGGACCTAGCCAAACGCCAACTTTTAAAAGAGTATAATGAAGCTGATCTTGGGAGCATGGGGTTGCGGATATTCACCACTTTGGATCCCCAGGTTCAGCTGGCCGCTGAACAGGCGGTGGCTGGATTCCTTACAAAAAGGGACAAACACCTTGAGACCGGCCTGGTTGTGACGTCCAGGGCCTCCAACGAAATCCAGGCACTGGTGGGGGGAAGGCAGTCCAGAAATGGGGGCTTTAACCGTGCCCTGGATGCCATGCGTCCCATAGGTTCTCTTGTTAAGCCAGCCATTTATTATACTGCCCTGGCCCAGCCGGACATGTTTACCATGCTTACCCCAGTCAGTGACGCTCCCATAAAAATAAAGAATTCCGACGGCAGTTTCTGGAAACCGGAAAATTATGGCAAAAAATCCCACGGCAATGTTAATCTCTATCGGGCCCTGGCCAATTCCTATAATATCTCCACTGTGAGACTGGGCATGGACCTGGGCCTTGATGCAATTGCAGATACCCTGAAAAAAATGGGACAGCCCCCCCCAAAGCCCTGGTTGCCTTCCATGCTTCTGGGCAGTATCGAAATGTCACCGGTCCAGGTGGCCCGAATTTATCATACCCTGGCTTCAGGGGGATTTTTCACCCCTGCCCGGGCCATCCGGGTAATTTACAGGCCCGACGGTGAGCGTCTTCAGCGGTATCAACTGAGAATTGAGCAGCGCCTGGATCCCGGAGCCGTATTTTTATTGAACAAAATACTCCAGGGCGCGGTTTCCCAGGGAACCGGGAAATCCCTGGCCAGCTGGGTATCTTTGAATCTTGCCTTTGCCGGGAAGACCGGGACCTCCAATGGCCTCCGGGACAGCTGGTTTGCAGGATTCTCAGGTAGTCGCCTGGCCGTGGTCTGGATTGGCCGGGACGACAACCGCTCCTGCGGTCTCACCGGTGCCACCGGTGCCTTGCAGGTCTTTGGCCGACTCATGTCAACGATTCCCAACTCCCCCCTGGTCCTGGCCGTTCCGGAAAATGTTGAATGGGGAATCATTGATCCTGAAACCGGAATGCGAACGGATGAAGACTGCCCCAATGCCATGTCTGTTCCATTTATCCGGGGGTCGGTGCCGGAGGGATACCGTCCCTGTACCCGGGACTCCCGGTTCCGGGAAAAGAAAGAAACACTATTTCCCGAAAAACTGAAGCCCGGGAATATTATGAACTGGTTAAAGGAGGTTTTTAAATGAAACTGTTTTCATCCATCCGGTGGATTATTCTATTAATAATTTTATTTTTTACGGCATCATGTGCCGATCACCGGGTGGTATCTATTCCCCGGACCCATTTGCCTCCGGAAATCGGTAGCCCACCCCCCCAAACCATACCTGAAAGCCTTCCCCAGATGGGTAAAAAAAAGCCTCTGGCTCCCCATGAAAAGAGGCGACCGCCCATTCTGGATACGCTTATCGGTAAGGCCCGAAAACAATTGAACCTCCGCCGGCCAGAAGCCGCCTTCCAGACCCTGGAACGTGCCCTGAATGTTGACGGCCAGGATCCTTTGGTCTGGCACCTCATGGCAAAGGCCAGGGCCATGCAGGGCCAATACAGCCAGGCCGAGTCCCTGGCAAGAAAATCCAACTCCCTGTCAGCCAGCAGCCCATCCCTTAAAAAAAAGAACTGGCAAGTGATTGCCAATGCATTGGAAAAACAAGGACGGACCCAGGAAGCGGCCATGACATCCTGGTAAAAATGTTTCAAATCATCTGAAAAAGCCCTCTGTCCGTGACGACTACATTGCTACGCCACAAGGTCGTGCAACAAGATTCCCATATATTAAAATAGATGGATTATTTTGAAAAAATGGTGTAATAAAAGCTTATCATTTTCAATGATTTATGAAGAAAATTCAACAGATGCAGTGCCACAACACACCATTCAATAATCATAAGCCATTGAAATTATAGCAAGCACATCTCGCCGTCAAAAAGATGGGCTATGATATAAGAAAAATCTTCAAGTTGTCGCCCTTCCGGTGAACAAATAAGGCTGTGCCATGTTGTATAGATGTATTCAGAATCTGTTTTCCTTGGTTCTCTCAAGAGCGATGTCTGCCCGATGTTTTTCCTTTGTATTTACGGCTTTTGTTGTTGGCACTCTTTTGGGGATATGCATACTCCCTGTTGGCGCTTCACAGAAAAGCACGATTAAGGATATGAAAGGGCTTGTCATCGGGGTGTCAAAAAACAAAGCAGACATCCCAGAGATCACCAAAGATGGAATGGAGATGATTTCAGCCGATGAACGTAATTTCATCGAGAAAAAATGGACTTTTTCACCCCAAGAGACCCTCCCCAATGTGTTAAAAATAGCGATGCATAACAACATGCCCCCCCTCACTTTTCTGGACAGAGAAGGTCGTCCTGTGGGATTGTTGGTGGACATTTGGCGGCTCTGGTCCGAAAAAACCGGAAGAAAAATCCAATTTTTACCAACATACTGGGTTGATACGCTCAAACTGCTAAAAAACGGCAAAGCGGACATTCATGCCGGATTGTATTATTCCAATAAGCGGGCGGGCTGGATGGCTTTTTCACAAAGTTATTATGAAAGCGATGCCAGCCTGTATTTTCCCGCTAAAGGTCCCTCTTTTAGCCGGATTGAGGGTTTTAACGGAAAAAAAGTCGGAGTCGTAAATAAAACCTTTCATGAATCCTATTTAAAAAAAAATTATCCCGGCCTGATCGTTCTCCCCTACCAGACAACCCAGCACATGGTGGATGCCATTGAAAAACAGGAAATCGATGCGTTTTTTGCCGTGCCCTACATGACGTCAAGAATACTCTCAAACATGGGATTGACCGGTAAGTATGATCGAATGAACGAAAGGCATGGACGTCAGAAATTCAGAGCGGGTGTTTTAAAACAACATGGGGATCTGCTGCAAGAAGTGGATAAAGGCTTTGGGCAAATTTCCCACCAGGAGTTGGTCTCCATTGAAGAGATATGGATTCCAAATCCTAAAGAACGGGTATTTAGTCAACGAAACAGACAGATCCGCATGACCCCCATGGAGGAAGAGTGGCTCCGGGATCATCCTGTCCGCCACCTGGCGGTGGCCCTTCATCAGCAACCTTATGTCTTTAAAAATGATAGTCGCTTATCCGGTATTGTCTTTGATTACCTTGACATCCTGGCCGAACGCCTCGGTGTGTTTTTCAAACCGGACTTTATTTCCCAGAGAGACATCAATGATGCGCTTCAAAACAGAAATTTTGATCTTTTTATCGGAATGGCAATACCGGAACACTATCCAGACATCCATTTCAGCGAAAAATTGTATACAGCATCCCATGTTATCGTCAACCGGGTTGAAACGCCCTATATTGAGGGGATCCGTCAACTAATGGGAAAAACCGTTTCCACGGTTAAAAATTCCATCATATCCGATCATATTCATTCTGTTTATCCAGATATCCGTATTCTCCCTGCGTCAACGCCACTTGACGCCCTGCTGTCGACATCCAACGGTACCTCTGCTGCAACCATCTGCGATCTGAAAATTGCCGGACACCTCATCGCTGACAAGCAGCTGCCCCATTTGAAAATTGCAGCCCCTTTTCAGGCTCCTGAAGTCTCCATACGATTGGGGGTAACCGGAGAAGAACTGACCTTTTTAGGTCTATTGAACAAGGCCATTAACTCGATCACCCCGGAACAACATGAACAGATCAACCAGAAATGGAGCCCGGTTCGCTATGAAAAAGGAATCGACTGGCAGATTCTAAGACAGTGGATATTAGGCGGCAGTGCAGCTTTTGCCCTTATTATTGGCGGGATACTCCTCTGGAATCGTCGTCTTTCCCTTGAAGTAAATGAGCGTAAAAAAGCCCAGAAGGCCTTAAAAGAGAGTGAAGAACGATACCGTGATATTTTTGAATTCACGAATAACGGTGTAGTTGTTTACACTGTCGTGGACGACGGACGCGATTTTATTTTTGCGAAGTGTAACCGATCTGTCGAGCAAATTGAAAATATTTCCAGGGAGACACTCATTGGACAACGGGTTTCCGACATATTTCCCGGATATAAAGAGATGGGATTAATCTCTCTTTTTCAACAGGTTCACCAAACCGGAGAGCCCCGGACCCTTCCGGTATCTTATTATAAAGATGACAGAATATCCGGATGGCGAAAATATTTTATTTATTGTTTACCTGCAGATGAGATTGCAATGGTTTACAGCGATGAAACCCAACGAATTTTAAATGACCGTGAAAAAAAAAAATTGGTACGCCAGCTCCATCAATCTCAAAAAATGGAGAGCATCGGAACCCTGGCAGGGGGAATTGCCCACGATTTCAACAATATTTTAGGCATTATCATGGGGTTTATTGATCTGGCCATTGAAGAAAAAACGGAACCGGAAGTAGTCTATGACAGACTTTCAAGGGCCCAGGAAGGCTGTAATAGGGCCAAAGAGGTTGTCCAGCAGTTGCTTCGCTTCAGCCGGCAAACGGAAGAAAAGAAAGAACCTGTTTGCATGGAGACACTGGTCAAAGACTCTTTGAAACTGATCCGATCCCTTCTTCCTGCCACCATCGATATCCAGACGGAAATAACGACGCATAATGAGATGATATTTGCAGATGCCACGCAACTCCATCAGTTGCTGCTGAATTTGTGTACCAATGCGGCCCATGCCATGGAGGCGGCAGGGGGGCGCTTAACCGTCCACTTATCAACCATTGATCGGGAAGAATCAGATATTACTCCGGGTGAAACCCAAATTACTCCAGGTGACTCAATTATTGATTCTAATGAATTAAGTCTCCATACGGATAAAAATGGAAAAGGTGTCCTGAAATATCAACATTTGCCGACGAAAAAATATTTACAACTGGTGATTGCAGATACCGGAACAGGAATGCCTTCAAAGATGCGGAAACGAATATTTGACCCTTATTTCACGACCAAAGAGGTTGGTAAGGGAACCGGCATGGGACTTGCTATTGTCTCCGGAGTGGTCCTGGCTCATAAAGGCTTTATTACAGTTAAAAGTGAACCGGATCACGGAACGGCCTTCACGATTCAATTCCCTGTTTTTACCGGTACGGCCCAGATTACAACGCCTCCTCTGGATGAGGGCATTCCAGATGGTAATGAACGAATTTTGCTGGTGGATGACGAACGGATGATCCTTGACTTGGTAAAAAAGATGCTTGAAAGGAAGGGTTATGATATCACCATAAAAGAAGATCCCGTTCAAGCGCTGGAGCTCCTAACCCGGAGTCCGGACTCTTTTGACCTTCTGATCACGGATATGACCATGCCGCAAATGACCGGAGATCAATTGATCCAAGCCGTTCTGGCCGTTCGTTCGACAATGCCCATTATTGTCTGCACAGGATTCAGTGAAAGAATGAGCAAAGAGGAGGCTGTTCGTATCGGCGCAAGGCACTACATGGAAAAGCCCCTTGGGTTTGAGCAGTTAACCCGAACGGTACGCCAGGTTCTGGATCAGGAAAAATATAGTCACTTGTGACCATAAGTCTTTAAACACTAATGGCCCCATGAGATTTATCCTTTTGGGGAATTTACAATGGATGTCCAATTCATGTAATTTACATGCAAGGATCAAAATAGAAGATTCGGCCACCCTCCGTGGTGCTGAAAAAGTAGGATAATTCCCAGCCTATATTTTTCGCAACGACCTTACTATGCATATATAGCAAGCTTAGCCCCGATGATTAATTCATCGGGGGGGCCGAACCAAACCCTGAAAATCCAGCGGCAACTCGTCTCTGTATATATAAAACAGGACGTTTTACATACAGACAAGTCCGATTTTGCAGTTAACCATTCATTATTGTACACAGGAGAATTTTTGGTATGAAAAAAATCAGTCTCATTATCTGCACACTGTTCTGCATGACCCTTTTGACCTCGGCAACAGCCTTTTCCGCTGATCGAATCTTTTTTGGTATCGCCACCGGCGGTACCGGCGGCACCTACTACCCCCTGGGTGGTATGCTAGCCCAGATGATCTCCAACAAGGTGGTCATTGGTGACAAGAAACTGTCCGCCACAGCAGAAACCGGCAACGCCTCCGTGGCCAACGCCACCTTGTTAAGCCGTGGCGGCATTGAGTCCGCCTTTGTGGCAGCCGATATCCTGGACGCCGCCTACAAAGGCATCAAACAATTTGAAGGCAAAGATCTCAAAAACCTCCGTGCACTGGGAGCTCTTTATCCCGAAGCCGTTCAGATAGTTGTGCGTGCCAACTCCGGCATTAACACCTTCGCCGACATCAAAGGACATTCTGTGTCTTCCGGTTCCCCCGGTTCCGGTCAGTGGCAGCTCCTGGGCGATCTCATGGTAGCCCATGGAATGGATCGTAAATCCCTTGCCGAAGACTACTCATCCTTTTCCCAGTCCGTTGAAAAAATCAAAGACGGGAACCTGGATGCGTCCCTTATCACCGCTGGTACCCCCACTGCCTCCATCCTGGAGCTTGCCAACTACCATGAGATTAAAATTATTCCCCTCACCGGCCCTGCCATTGCGGAACTGCAGAAGGTTCAGCCCTATTATGCCAACACCATCCTGCCGGCCAACACCTACAAAGGTCAAACCGAAGATGTGAAAACAATTGCCGTACGCGCCATCTGGGCCACCCATGCAGGTCTGGACGATGCCACGGCTTACAATGTGGTAAAGGCATTATATGAAAACACGGAAACCCTTGCCAAGGTTCATGTTAAGGGTAAAGAAATTTCCCTTGAGACGGCTCTGGAGTCCGTGTCTGTACCCCTGCATCCCGGTGCTGAAAAATACTACCGTGAAAAAGGGCTCATCAAGTAAAATGAGATCCAGGCATACAGGCGTCTTATTCCATACAAACTCGTTGTCAGGATCGCAGGTTCTGATGATATTGATCCTGCTGCTGATAATGATGCCCATGGTCAGCGCCTGTATTCCCTCATCTGGGGAAACAAAGACACCCCACTCACCGGGATACTGCCTGACCATCCGGCAGTACCCCGGCATGACCCTTCTGGCAGCCGTGCACATGGCGAAATCTGACATCTTTTCATTGTCCTTTATTCATTCGGTGACCCGAACCCCGGTTCAGGACATCTATCGGATCGACACCGGGGGCATCTGCCAAACGTCCGAAATTTTTGAATCCCATTGTGCCGGTCTCCCCTACAGCGACCAGGAAACCAATGCCACCAGATGGGAACAGCGGGACGGCAAGTTCATCCTGCACATGGAAAGAAAAATCCCAAGGCTGGTGGTGCGTACAGACCGAAATTACAAAAACCGGCTGCACCTTCCGGACCGGGTCATTGATTTAAACCAATGGGAGGATCAGGCCCTCCTGCTGGATATAACCCCTGCCGGCACCTGTCGGTGATAACCAACAATCAAGAGGAAAATAATATGACTGTGGATGTTGATAATCATCTGAAATCAGACAGGCCACCGACAGAGGAAGAAGAACGGCAGATGGATGCCGCAGACGTGGAGGCCATTGTCAAAAAATACGATGCGGAGTCCAACTTTCGGAATCTGAGCGGAATTACCGCAAAGATAACCGGAGTGCTATGCATCCTGTTAAGTCTTTTCCATGTTTACACGGCGGGTTTTGGCCTGCTCAACGAGGTAATACACCGGACGGTGCATCTGTCCTTTGTACTGGGACTGGTATTTCTGGTGTTTCCCAGAAGAAAACCAGGTAACCCCATCCATGACTGGGGATTCGGCACCTGTTTTGCCCTTTTTTACCTGTTTCTGGTCTGGCAGCTCATCAACCGGTTTGCAGGCGAAATCTCCCTGGGCCTGGAAGTAGGCATCACGGCCATTATCTTTTTCATTGCCCTTACGGCTCTTCCCCTGCGCCAGTTCAAGGGAGAAGGCGATGAACTCTCCTTTGCCGACTGGCCCCTGGCCATTGCTGCTGGCGGTATATCGCTGTACCTCATCATTTTTTTCAAGCAGATCTTCATCGTCAACATTGGCTTCCCCCAGATTGAAGAGTATGTCATGGGCCTTCTGGCCATCATCATGGTCACCGAGGCCTGCCGCCGGGTCATGGGCAACACCCTTCCGGTCATCGGCGGTCTTGCCATGCTTTACGGACTTCTGGGTCCCTGGCTTCCCGGGGTTCTCGGCCACCGGGGCTACGACATTGTACGCATTGTGGAACATCTGTACCTGGGCACCGAGGGTATCTACGGCGTGGCTGTGGGTGTTGTGGCCACCTATGTCTTCCATTTTGTGCTATTTGGCGTCATGGCCCAGGCATCGGGCCTGGGGCAGCTATTCATTGATCTTGCCATGATCCTTGCCGGGAAATATGCCGGTGGCCCTGCCAAGGTATCCGTAGTTTCCTCCGGTTTTTTCGGCATGATCTCAGGATCTCCCATTGCCAACACCGCCACCACCGGCTCCTTCACCATCCCCATGATGAAAAAGAACGGATTTTCCGCAGAATTTGCCTCGGCCGTTGAGGCATCTTCCTCCTGCGGTGGCCAGGTGACACCCCCCATCATGGGCGCATCGGCCTTTGTTATGACCGAAATGCTGGGCATCCCCTACAACGAGATCATCCTCATTGCCATCATCCCGGCCATGTTTCACTATCTTGCCTGCATCAGCATGGTGCACATGGAAGCCAAACGTCTGGGGCTCAAGGGCATGGCAAAGGAACAGATTCCCCAGTTTCTCAATGTGCTCAAACGTTCCTGGCACCTCATGATTCCCCTCACCGTCATGGTGACCCTGCTGTTGATGCAGTTTACCCCCTATCTTGCGGCCTTCTGGGGTATCATACTCACCATTGTCTGCTCCTGGATTCCCCCCATAACAAAGAAAATGGGCATCGGCGACCTGGACGACAGCAACACCCTGACCCCCAAACGTATTGCCAATGGCCTGGACGAAGGTGCACGCTATGCCCTAGCCATTGGTGCCGCCTGTGCCTGCGTGGGATTTATTCTGGGCATGATCACCCTCACCGGCATGGGATTTAAGTTCTCCGGTGCAGTGCTGCAGATCGCCTCGTCCATGGGAGAGACCCTCTCTTCCTGGGTGCCCTTTGGTCTAATCACCGTTCATGGGTCCACGTTGTTCTTTGGCCTTATCATGGTGGCCATTGCCTGCATCGTCATGGGGGCCGGCATCCCGACAACCCCCTGTTACATCATCCTGGCATCCATTGCAGGACCAGCCCTGGACAACCTTGGAGTTCCCCTGGTGGCCACCCACTTTTTTGTATTCTATTACGGAGTGCTTGCCGACGTCACACCGCCTGTGGCCCTGGCCGCCTATGCCGGTGCCGGTATCGGCGGGGCAGATCCCATGAAAACCGGTGTCACAGCCTTCCGACTCTCCATGGGCAAGGCCCTGGTGCCCTTCATGTTTGTCTATGCCCCGAGCATGCTGTTCATCAACTTCACCTGGACCGAATTCACCATTGCCATGGTCAGCGGCGTGCTTGGCGTAATTTCCCTGTCTGCGGCCTACATCGGCCATTTCCGCAGTGAAATCAGCTTCCTCGGCAAATCCATGCTCACCATCGGAGGGCTTCTTCTGGTCTCCAACGATATAAAGGTTATCATCGTGGGTGCAGTGCTGGTATTATCGGTGCTCATTCCCAAATTCTTAAAGGAGGAGAGTGTGCCATTGCCAACTGCGGTTGAAGGATAAAACCTTGGCTGGCATGGGATCTGACCTGCTCACCTGCAAAATTTTTCCGATGGATTGAAGCAACCAGGGGGGCGTACCAGTTAAAACTGAAAATGGGTCATGGCCGGAAGTTGACCGGTTCATGGCCCATTGATTTTTTAGATTCTTATCTCTGATTTTTGTGTTATTTTGGCAAGAAACTCAGCAAACCTGTTTGGTGCTGACTTGGCCGGATCAGTGGGGGTGGGCTCAGGCTAACATTGTGCGGGCGCATTCCCATTTTCCCGGCTTGACGCTGCTTAACAGGGAGGGGTCAGGCTTGCGTTATTGGCGCTCTTGTTTAAATTTGCCTTTAAACACAGGTTCTTGACAAAATCACAATAACACAAGCCTGACCCCGTTGGTCTCGCCAATTATGACAAATAAACCATATTGTGAGCAAAGCGGGAAAATGGGAGTGCGCCCCATTGTGCTGCCCCCGCTGGCATTCCAGGACGGTTGCCCATAGCCCATCTTAAATGACGGACCTATAAGTACGTTTCTGAAAACAGACCTTCCGGGTGGCATTCCCCCATTTTTCTCCCCGGGCCAACAGTTCAAAAAAAACCTCACTGTCTTTTACCATGCGGCCCCCCACCACATCCACCCCCCTTGCAAAAACAGGATCAGGAAAATATCCGGCAGTGGGACCCACTATGGAAACAAAGGCATCGGGTGCACAATGGACCATAATCTCATCCAGGGAATTGTTTAACACCGTGGTACTGGTGCAGAGAATTTTATTGCAGGATTTGAGTTCTGAAGGGTCCAGAGTGATGTTCAGTTGGGGAAATTTTTGTATCAGGGCCGCCTTTTTTTCAAGGATCACAAGTTTTGCCCCGGTCTTTTTAACCTCTGCCATGAGGGGCATGAAAAGCCCCACCATGCCGATTTTATCTTCCGGTGAAAGATCAAGAAGACCAAGAGAATCACTGGTGGTATCCACCTCCACCTTCATCTTTTCCATGGCAAAATGGGAAATGGCATTGATGGCGGCAAGGCCCACCATTTCTTTTACAGGATCATCGGTTCCAAACTCAAGGGCAAAAGAGGTCGGATCTTTTCCCAGGAAATCCTCTTCCTTAAGTTTATTGTATGCTGCTGCCGATTTTTCATTCCCGATCAAGACAAAACTGATGCCGGCAGCTCCCCCTTCAAGGCCCATGGCCATGAACTCGGCATTTCTCGGCTGCCCCCCGGCATAGAGCGGTGGAAAAAACATCCGTTCAATGGGCGGCAGGGTAAACCTCTCGGCCATGGTGGTTACAATTTTTTTAAACTCATCTTTCATATCCATGACACCAACTCCTTGTTTTCACCTGAATGACGATTTGACTTGATCATTGATTTTAACGATTTTTTCTCCACGAGTCGAGCCCCAGCACCATTGACAACTGTTCGTTTTGTACCATGGGGCCATTTCTCTTCAAAACGTGGCGATATCACCACACTCAATCATATACCTTTTAATATCAGAAGTTTGTATCAACCAATCATTTTTAATGTGGTGATTTCACCACGCCTCTACCTGGATGATTGCATTGGCCCGGGGAAACAGGACAAAACCACCAGATATTATTTATCCTTTAAATACAATAGCTTAAAATTTATATTTCCACATGGCATTCCTATTGCATTACAGAATCATAAAAAAATCAGCGCCAACTCCGGAACAGGGCATTCTGTGGGTTGCATCCAACTCTGAACACTCGCATCGTAACAGGAGGAAGTTATCCAGATGAGTTTTTTATCAAAAATTTATGGAGAATACCAGGCAAAAACAACAAGTGCACAAAAAGCAGTTCAGGTGGTGAAATCAGGGGACTGGATTGACTATGGTGGCTTTGCCGCAAGCCCGGAAACCCTTGATGCCGCCCTGGCACAGCGAGTGAACGAACTCCAGGATGTTAAAATAAGGGCACTGGCATTCCCCGGCAAAGCCCAGGTGGCCATGGCAGACAAGGCCCAGGGCCGGTTGATCTATAACAACTGGCACTTCAGCAGCGGAGACCGGAAAAACCACGACAACGGCAACTGCCATTATATTCCCTTTATTTACAACGAAGGGCCCTCCCATTATGAAGGAAACCTTGTCACCGACGTCTGCATGGTTCGCACCACCCCCATGGACGCGTTTGGTAATTTTAATTTTGGTGTGGCAAACTCTTTCCAGCGAGCCATCATTGAAAACGCGAAAACCGTCATTGTGGAGGTCAATGAAACCCTTCCCCTTTGCCTGGGCGGCACAGGAGAATCTCTTCACATCTCTGAAGTGGATTACGTTGTGGAATCGGATAATAAGCCCATCTTAACCATCGGTGCACCCCCCATCACCGAAACCGACCGTAAAATTGCCGATTTCATTGTTTCAGAGATCCGGGACGGCGCATGCATCCAGCTTGGCATCGGCGGATTGCCCAATGCTGTGGGCAAACTGATTTCACAGTCGGATCTCAAGGATCTGGGAGTTCACACGGAGATGCTTGCAGATTCCTATCTGGAGATGTTCAAGGCAGGCAGGATCACCAATTTAAAAAAGACTCTGGACCCGGGACGCATGGTCTACACCTTTGCCCTTGGAAGCCAGGAACTCTATGATTTCATAGACAGAAATCCTGTATGTGCCAGCTATTCCGTGGGTTACACCAACAACCTTGCCCATATTTCCGCCAATGACAATGTGGTCTCCATCAACAACGCCATTGAAGTGGATCTTTACGGTCAGGTCTCTTCCGAGTCTTCAGGATTTCGCCACATCACCGGTACCGGGGGACAATTTGATTTTGCTTACGGGGCTTTCCATTCCCAGGGCGGAAAATCCTTTATCTGTCTCTCCTCCACGGTGACGGCCAAGGACGGCACGGTAAGTTCCCGCATCCGACCGGTTTTTGATCCCGGCAGCATCGTCACCCTGCCCCGCACCATTACCCAGTATGTGGTGACGGAGTTCGGCAAAGTCAATCTCAAGGGAAAATCCACCTGGGAACGGGCCGAAGCTCTCATCAGCATTGCCCATCCTGATTTCCGGGACGAACTGATCCGGGAAGCTGAAAAAATGAACATCTGGGTAAACCAGAACCGGAAGAATCGTATCAACGCGGCCGCCTGATCTGATTTAACGGCGAACGATCGGACCGACCCCGGAGGACCGTCGGGGGCCCTTTAGCTCTGGCGGTCTAAAGCGCAGAAACTGCGGGCAGGTTTGTCCTCAAACAGCCTGCGCTTCTTAACGCCCGGCAGGGCAAATGGACTGATCGCCTTTGGGTCCGAACGGGCCGGTCTCATCGCCCGCCGCAGGCTCTGCTGAGGTAGACTTGAAGGCTACCTTTTCATATAAAGCCACATGGCTGTAAAGATCAGCCATAACGAAAAAAAATCCCCCTATAATTCCAAACTTTTGTACGGAGTTTCATAGAACATACATGGCAGTAACCACCTGCCACAGCGAAAGTTGAAACGCTTATCATTACAGGATGTTGGACGGAGTTTCATATAAAAATAAAAGGAAAAAACAAAATGGCACAACTCATTGCAGATCGAAGAGACATTGATTTTGTACTCCACGAACAACTGGAAGTTGAAAACTTAACAAAGGCAGAACACTTCAGCGAATTTGGTAGAAAAACCATTGATCTCATCGTATCTGAAGCCAGAAATCTGGCGGTGAAAGAGATGCTGCCCCTTCAAAAACCCAGTGATGAGGGATGTACCTTTAATAATGGTGATGTAAAAGTTCCCGAAGGGTTTCACAAGGCCATGGAAACATACAATGATGGCGAATGGCTGGCAATGACCGATGAGCCCCGATGGGGGGGACAGGGCATGCCCAAAAGCGTGGCCATGGCCGCCAACGAGTATTTTTACGGGGCCTGCAATTCATTTATGCTGTACAATCTGTTGACCCATGGGGCCGCAATGCTGGTGAAGGCCTTCGGCACCGAGGATCAAAAAGAA
Source organism: Desulfocicer niacini (assembly GCF_054657595.1). Lineage (NCBI taxonomy): Bacteria > Pseudomonadati > Thermodesulfobacteriota > Desulfobacteria > Desulfobacterales > Desulfobacteraceae > Desulfocicer > Desulfocicer niacini. The sequence goes on along the minus strand of NZ_BAAHYK010000030.1, from coordinate 15,655 downwards.
ACCTATCTTAAAAATATGCTGTCCGGCAAATGGGCAGGTACAATGCTGCTCACCGAGCCCGATGCAGGATCAGACCTGGCAGCGGTTTCCACCATTGCCAAAGACAATGGCGACGGCACATACTCACTTGAAGGGAATAAAATTTTCATTTCCGGCGGCGAGCATGATCTGACAGAAAATATTATCCATCCGGTACTGGCTCGTCTGGAAGATGCACCGGCGGGCATCAAGGGTATTTCTCTTTTCCTGGCACCCAAATTTCGATTAAATGAGGATGGCACCCCCGGTGAATTCAACAATGTTGTTTGTACAGGCATTGAAGAAAAAATGGGACTCCATGGCTCTGCCACCTGTTCCCTGGAACTGGGAGGCAAGGGGCAATGCAAGGCCACCTTGCTTGGGGAAAAAAACAAGGGCATGGCCGCCATGTTTCTAATGATGAACGAGGCCCGGCAAATGGTGGGGCTACAGGGATTTGCCAATGCCTCGGCATCCTATATATATGCCGTCAATTATGCCAGAGACCGTGTGCAAAGCAAGGGCCTCACCGACCCTGCGGGCGCCAAGGCCGTATCCATCATCAATCATCCCGATGTAAAACGGCAGCTGCTCATGATGAAAGCCTGGGTGGAGGGCATGCGAAGCCTGGTGTATTATGGCGGGTTATGCCACGACCGTATGGCCATTGCTGCTGATGAAACGGAAAAACAGCAGATTTCCACCCTGCTTGAGGTATTAACCCCCATCATCAAGGGATATGTCACAGACAAGGCCTTTGAAGTCTGCAACCACGGCATCCAGATATACGGCGGTTATGGATTCATAGAGGAATTTCCCGTAGCCCAGCTGTTGCGTGATTCCAGAATTTTCATGCTCTATGAAGGCACCAACGGCATCCAGTCCATGGATCTCATGGGCCGCAAACTGACCATGTACAACGGGGAACCGTTCAAGCATTTTCTGGATCAGATTCAGCGGGTGATCACGGTATCCAAAACCGTGGAACAGGTTGACGGTCTGGCCCAATCCCTGGAAATATTTTTTGAAGCATATAAGGAAACAGCAAACCACCTTGCCCACATGCCCCAGTCGGGAAAAGTGCTGGAGGCCTTTGCCTTCTCCCATCCCTTCATGGAGGTCACCGGGGATCTGGTCATGGCCTGGATGCTGTTGTGGCGGGCCGGTGTGGCCGCGCCCAAAATAGGGGTAAAGAAAAAAGACACCGCTTTTTACCAGGGACAGGTGCAGACGGCTCGATTTTTTATCAACACCATTTTGCCCATCACCCGGGGACGGCTGGAGGCCATCCGAAAAGGCGATGCCGTTGCAGCAGAAATGGATGATGCGGCCTTTGGCGGCAAATAATACTTTTTTTCAAAAAAATAGCATATCAACCGTTGAAGCAACGAATACTAAAACGGGTATTAAGCCGCCCCCTACGATCAGTGGATCCGACCCCGGACCGTGGGGCGGCCCTTGCCGGTCTAAAGCGCAGAAAATGCGGACAGGTTTATCCTCAAATACCCTGCGCTTTTCAAAAGTACAATGACACAAGCCTGATCCCGTTGCTACAGCGGTTGTGATGAGTGCTCTATCTAGTTATCAAGCCCAGTAGTTGGGATAAAACCTAATTTTTTGTTTATACTTGATTTTTTACAATACCATGCTAATGATGTTGGCCATGAATACCTCCAAAAATCATGAAAATAACATGCCGTGTGCCCTGGATACTGCCCCTGATACAGCGGTGAATGAACAGCTGGAAATCATTCGCCAGGAAAAAGAGATGTATCGAAGTGTCTTTGAAAACACGGGTTCAGGCACCATCATCATTGACAAGGACATGCTGATCCTCTTTGCCAATGCCCAGTTCGCGGCTCTGACCGGCTATGATAAAAATGAGATTGAAAATGCCATGCGATGGTCGGAATTTGTCATTCCCGAAGACAATAAAAAAATGCAGTATTATCACTATGGTCGTCGAAAAGGAATCCCGGACATCCCCACCGAGTACGAGTGCCGGATCTTCAATAAAGACGGGGACATAAAAAATATATACATGAAAGTGGGCATGATTCCCGAAACCACCCGGAGCATTGCCTCCTTCATGGATATCACCCAGCGTAAAATAGCAGAAAAAAGATTAAGCGAGAGTGAATCCCGGCTAAAAGGCATTGTCAGTGCCTTTGAAGGTTTTATTTTCACCCTTTCCTGGGATTACAAAATCACCTTCATGAATACCACACTGACGGCCCGGGTGGGCTACAATGCTGTGGGGGAAAAATGCTATCGGGTGGTGCATGGACTGAAGTTTCCCTGCCCCTGGTGTCGATTAAAGGATGTCTTCATGGGGGAGGTGTCCAAAAGAGAAGATAAAAGCCCCCGGGACGGCCGTTGGTACTCGGTGATTCAATCCCCGAGCTACAGCCGGTTTGATAAAATCTCCGGTGTCCAGACCATCATGATGGATATCACCGACCGCAAGCAGCGGGAAGAAAAAATTGCTGAAAATGTCAATTATTATCGAAGCGAAAATAAAATTCTCCGTTCCGTGATGAAGGATCGCTACAGATTCGGAGACATCATCGGTAAAAGTACGGCCATGCAGAGCGTATACGATCTTATTTTAAGGGCCGCTGCCAGCGATGCCCATGTTATTATTTCCGGTGAATCCGGCACGGGTAAAGAGCTGGTTGCCAGTGCCATACATAAACTCAGCGCCCGTTCCAGTCAGCGGTTTGTGCCGGTAAACTGTGCCGCCATCAGTGAACATATCATTGAAAGTGAATTTTTCGGATACCGCAAGGGTGCTTTCACCGGCGCGGACAAGGATAAAAATGGATTTCTGGACATTGCCGACAAGGGAACGCTCTTTCTGGATGAAATCGGGGACATCGGCCTGAATATACAGGTAAAGCTGTTAAGAAGCATTGAAGGAGGTGGTTTTACCCCGGTGGGTGGCAATCAATTGAAAAAACCAAATCTACGCATTGTGGCTGCCACCAATAAGAATCTGAAGCAGCTGGTACAACAGGGGCTCATGCGGGAGGATTTTTTCTACAGGATTAATATTATCCCCATCAAACTGCCCCCCTTAAGGGAACGAAAAGAGGACCTGCCCCTGCTGATTGACCATTTTTTATCCAAATACGATAAAAATCTTATTCCCACCATAGACAAACATGTCATGGATGCCTTTATTAACCATAGCTGGCCGGGCAATGTTCGGGAACTGCAAAATACCCTGGACCGTTATGTAACCTTAAACGAATGTGAATTTCTTGACACATTTTCAGAGCCCGAGCATAAAAAAGACATGGCACTTGCCACCCATGACATGGATGCAAACAAAGGGGAGATGAATCTTAACGCCATGCTGGACACTGTGGAAAAACGCCTGATTACCAAAGCACTGGAAGATAATAGATGGCTTAAATCAAAAACCGCTGCTTACCTTGGTATCCACCGCAAGACCCTTTTCACCAAAATGAAAAAATACAATCTGGAATAATATCACCTTCCATCCCTGCCCCCCTTCCCAAATGACCGTGCTGTTCTCTCCTCCATTTGCCCTGACCCATCATCCTTAAAAACGGCTAACTCCCTTAGCACATGAATTTGCCACAGGCATTGGGCAAAACTATCCGAGATATTTTTAACATCAAACTCAACTCTCGGTGTTCGCCTTTCGTGGTGGGGTCAGGCTTGCGTTATTAGCGCTTTTGTAACACTCTGTCTTGAAGCACAGGATATTGTCAAAAACACAATAACACAAGCCTGACCCCGTTGGCGCATATAAAAACGCCAGCCTTGAAATGAAGCCCGAACGTTGAGTATCAAAGCTATCTTTGTCCGCCACTATTAGAATCCCTTTTAACTCAATGAAAAGCTGAGCTTGATCACAGTGTCGGCCACCTTGTGTCAGAGGCAGGCTTCATTTTTTTATTTTACTGTGATAATAAACCTCTACAACAAATAAAGGAATCACAAGTTTTTGGTCTACCATTGAAATAGATTGGTTGATGGATCAAAGGATAAATATATTGAAATGAGTAAACGGGCTTATATCCACGGAAATCATCGATTTGAATGGACATGGAAACGTGCCAATGACGAAAAATTTCCTGTAGAAGTGATGCTTACATCAATAGAAATGAATGGGGTTTCTTTGTCCCATGCACTTTTGCGGGACATCACCGAAAATAAGTTGGCCCAGGAAGCTGTACGTAAAACCAGTAGGGCATTGAGGTTGCTCACCGAAACCAACAGAATTATCGGGCACGCAAAAAATGAAACTCAAATTCTTAATCATATCTGCCATCTCCTTGTTACAAAAGGAAATTACAGGTTTGCATGGATAGGATATGCCGTCCATGACAAAGAAAAAACGTACGGCCCATAGCCCGGTATGGTTTTGGACAGGAGTTTCTTGACAACCTGCAGGTTACCTGGGCTGATACAAAATGGGGGCAAGGCCCTGCAGGGAGGTCAATTCGGGAGTGCAAACCGATTATCTGCCCTAAAATCTCGTCTGACCCTAATTTTATTCCCTGGGAAAAATTAGCAAAAGAGCAAGGACTCCTTTCAGGCATTGCTTTACCGCTGGTGTTCGACAGTCAAGTCTTTGGCTCTTTGTGTATTTATGCTGCCGAAGAGGATGCCTTTGGTGTTGAAGAGGCAGAACTTTTAGAGGAGCTTGCAAATGATATATCCCATGGCATTATGGCAATCCGTGCCCAGAAAAATCTTCGCCAGGCTAAAAATTTCTTGCGTACCGAACATGAAAAACTCCAAAGTGTTTTAAATGCCATTGGAGACAGTCTGTACATTGTCAACAAGGACTACCTCATTGAATTTCAAAATATGGTTTCCAAAAAAACATTTGGAAAGCTGACCGGCAAAAAATGTTATCAAGGCATTTTTCAACGGAAAAAACCTTGCGAATTCTGCCTTATGCAAAAGACCCTGGGTAAGAATCGTATTCACCAACTGGAGACACCTCCTTTAAATCAAAAACAATATGATGTTGTTTTTTCTCCCTTCCAGGAAGCAGACGGAGTTATGAAATCTGTCGTCGCCATAAGAGATATTACCGAAAAAAAATATATTCAGGCAGAGACCCTGCGTGCAGACCGTCTTGCTTCCCTGGGTGAACTTGCCGCCGGTGTTGCCCATGAGATCAATAATCCAATTACCAGCATTATAAGTCTTGCTGAAATTCTTACGGATAAATTCCACAAACTTGGCGGAGACAAGAAAATTCCCGAACGAATCATCCACGAAGGAGAACGCATTGGAAATATTGTCAAAAACCTGCTTTCATTTGCAAGGGATAAAAAAGAAGAACATGGTCCAGTCCATATAAAAGATATCCTGCAAGCGGCACTTGAGCTTGTGGAAAAACAAATCCATAAGGATGGTATACATTTATCGGTAAACATTCCCTCTGATCTGCCGAAAATCAAAGCGCGCAGCCAGGAAATTCAACAGGTTTTTTTGAATATTCTCAGCAATGCCCGGTATGCGTTAAATACAAGACACACAGGCTTTCATAAAAATAAAACTCTCGAAATAATTGGAGAAATCATTAAGATCGGGAACAATGAATATGTCCGCATAACCTTTTATGACAGGGGCACAGGAATTGCTCCAAACCATATCAATCGCGTTGTTGATCCTTTTTTTTCCACCAAACCCCATGGGGAGGGAACAGGATTAGGGCTTTCCGTCAGCCATGGCATCATCAAAGCCCATGGAGGAAAACTCAGGTTTGAAAGCCAATCAAATCAGTATACAAAAGTCATGATCGACCTGCCGATCAACAACACCAAATGGCCATCAAGGGGGAAATGTGAAATCCAAAATTCTTGTGGTTGATGATGAAGAAAATATCCGTTTTGCCTTTGAAATGATTCTTGGGGAACAGGACTATGAGGTAATGACGGCCATGGACTATGATTCAGCGCTTAAAATCATTTCAAACACTAAGCCGGATCTGATAATTACCGATATTATCCTTGGGGGCCACACCGGCATTGCTCTTCTCCATGAAATAAAAAACAAGGGGTTTGATTGCCCGGTTATCATGATAACCGGGGAACCCAATCTTGAAACCTCAGCAGAAGCCGTCCGACTTGGTGCCTTTGACTATATTGCCAAACCCATTCGAAAGGAGACTCTTTTACGCATCATCCATCATGGACTTCGACACAAAACACTTTTGGACAATAAAAGGCAGCTGGAATCGGAGAATCTAAGGGTTCGTCGTAATATGGAGGCCATCTTCAGAAGTTTAAAAGATGGGATTATCACGGTGGACAATACCCTACAGGTGATTGAAGTCAATGAGGCGGCAAATCATATCTGCAAATTTTCCATGAAAAATATCATTGGGAAAAATATTGAAGAGATTCCAACAGATTGTAGCAGATCCTGCATTGAACTTTTAAAAGAAACGTTGAAAACAAAAAAAACAACCGAGGAAATTCGAATTGAATGCAGGCATTCCGACAACCCGCAGCAGGTAGTGCTTTTAACCAGTTCACCCCTCAAAGATGACGGGATTAACTCCCTTGGAGCTGTCCTTGTTGTAAGGGATATTACAAGACTTACCCATCTTGAATCCCAATTGAAAGAGCGACATCAGTTTCACCGTATCATCGGAAAAAGCAGCCGAATGCAAAAAATTTATACCATCCTGGACAATCTAGCAGAAACCGACAGTACCGTTTTGATTACCGGTGAAACCGGAACAGGCAAAGAACTTGTGGCCAATGCCATTCATTATAACAGTATCCTTAAAAAAGGCCCTTTTGTAAAAATAAATTGCAGTGCCCTTGCTGAAAATCTTCTTGAAAGTGAATTGTTCGGACATGTTAAAGGCGCATTTACAGGTGCTGTTAATAACAAGAAGGGTCGATTTGAAATGGCAGACAAGGGGTCAATTTTTCTGGATGAAATCGGCGATATTTCTCCTTCAATCCAGCTTAAACTATTAAGGGTGCTCCAGGAACAGGAAATCGAAAGGGTTGGGGATTCAATCCCGATAAAAATTAATGTACGCATTATTTCTGCTACAAATTGCAATCTAAAGAAAAAGGTTAAAAATGGCGAGTTCAGAGAAGATTTATATTACCGGATCAAGGTTGTGGAGCTTCCGATTCCTTCACTTGCCCAAAGACGTGAAGATATACCTCTTTTGTCACAACACTTTTTGGATGTGTTCAATTCCCGGTTCAAAAAAAAGATTAACGGACTGTCCAATGAGGTAATGACTGCCTTTATGAATTATTCCTGGCCCGGAAACATAAGAGAGTTGAATCATGCAATAGAACATGGTTTTGTTTTATGTCAGGGGGAGACCATGCTGGTAGAACATCTACCTTTGGAATTAAAAGAACATTTAAACAAAGAACAAACCTTATGCTCAAAAAAATCAACTGTCACCAAAGAAGACATATGTAACGCATTGGCACAAACGGACGGAAATAAATCCAAAGCGGCCCGTCTGCTCGGCATCGGCCGCAGAACAATCTATCGAAAGATTGAGGAATATCAAATAACATAACTGTGCAGTGCACAGTTATGTGCCGCGCACAGGTGTGCCGCGCACACTTTTTACCCCCCCTCCCCAGGACATGCCTCCCATATAGATACCTATAACCACTTACAATTACTTATAGCTACCTCAACAATCTGACAAAAAAAATAAAAAACTTTATTAAATATTTTTCCTATGTTTTGCATACAAATTGCAAATTCAAGATATTTGTTTTTGGCTTTGTTAAATTAGGGGTCTTATTTTTAAACTCACATGTAACTATTTAAAATTATCCGATCATGCAGGCGACCAGGTGAATGTCACAAAAATTTACAATAATTTAAAGAGGTTAAAAATTATGAGCATAAGCTCTCAATAAATTGGGGCAAACAAGATATTTTCAAGATCCAAATCTTAATGATGCCGGGTAAGTAAAGATCTAATCATGCTTTATTGCCCTGGTTTATTGAGAACTTACCACTGTGCATCCAAGACCCCTGAAACACGAAATGAGCCTTTCTTTTCAGAACAATTCAAATTAATAAGGATTCCAATGAAAAATTTCAGTTTAGGTTTAGGTTTAAAAATTGCCTCAGGTTTTGCCCTTCTCATAATAATTGCCATGGCACTGGGTTCTATGGCCATCTGGAACATGGATAAAGTGGGAAATCAAGCCACCACGCTGGGTCGTGAGTATGTGCCGGAGGTGGCTGTGGCCATGGAGCTAAAAGGGGCTGTCAATGGCGTGATGTTTGAAATGAGGGGATATGGATATACAGCAAAGGAAACCTTCTACAAAAAAACCCAGGAAAATCTCAAAAAGACGCACGCATCTCTGGAAAAAGGTCACACCCTTCAGACCGCATCACCCCATTTAAAAGAACTGGGAATCCTTCTTCAGGATGGCACCAAAGCCCTTGACACATACGAAGCCCTGATCCAGCAAACCTTTGATCTCAATAAACAAATAGCCGCCAACAGAGAAGCGCTGAACGCATCTGCCGAGAAATACATGGACAATTGCAAAGCCTATCTGTCTGGTCAAAATGAGAAGTTGACAGAGGAAATAAACGCTGGAAATGAAGGAAACAGCAAGGCTATCCTTGAAAGACTGTCCAAAGTAACCATGATCAACAATGTCATTGATTATGGACATGAGGCCAGAATCGGAGCCTTCAAATCCCAGGCCCTGCGCAGCCCTGAAATAATGAAAGATGCCATGGGATATTTTCCAAAAATAAACAACGAAATTGCAGCACTGAAAAAAATAACCTTCCGTTCCGAGGATCACAAGCGAATTGATGAAATCAAAATGGCCGGAACTTCCTACAATCAGGCCATGATCGACTTCCTGGAAAACTGGCTTACACTGGAAAAACTGGCAGAACAAAGAACCATTGCAGGAAATAGTGTCACCGATACCTGTGATGTCGTAGCCCATACAGGCATGGAATCCACACAAACAATTGCCAAGGAAACCATGAGCGCCCTTTCCCTTGCCTCCACCATCATGATAATCGGACTTATCATAGCCCTTGTACTGGGTATTCTTGTGACATTTGTCATAACCCGCAGCATCACAAAACCAATTAATCGCATCATTGCAGGTCTAAATGAAGGCTCCGACCAAGTTGCCTCGGCCTCGGGCCAGGTCTCCTCTGCCAGCCAGTCCCTGGCCGAAGGTTCATCTGAACAGGCAGCCTCCATTGAGGAGACCTCTTCGTCCATGGAAGAGATGTCCTCCATGACAAAAAGCAATGCAGAAAACGCGGGTATTGCCAATTCTCTCATGGAAGAGGCAGGCCATGTGGTGAACACCGCGAACACCTCCATGCACGATTTAATCCAATCCATGGAGGAGATCTCAAAGGCCAGTGAAGACACTTCCAAGATTATTAAAACCATTGATGAAATTGCATTTCAGACTAATCTTCTGGCCCTGAATGCAGCTGTGGAAGCTGCCCGGGCAGGTGAAGCCGGTGCTGGTTTTGCCGTGGTGGCCGATGAAGTAAGAAATCTGGCCATGAAAGCCGCCCAAGCGGCCAAAAACACCTCGGAACTCATCGAAGGGACCGTTAAAAAAGTCAACGATGGTTCTGTTCTGGTCTCCACCACCAATGAAGCCTTTCTTAAGATGGCAAACAGCACTACAAAAGTCGCCAACCTGGTATCTGAAATCAGTCAAGCATCCCGGGAACAATCCAATGGGATCAGTCAGGTCAACATTGCCATCACCGAAATGGATAAGGTCGTCCAGCAAAATGCAGCCAATGCCGAAGAGTCTGCGTCTGCATCAGAGGAAATGAGCGCCCAGGCAGAACAACTCAAAAAGTATGTGGAGGATTTGGTCATTATTGTTACGGGCAACCGTAACCAGAGCAACGCATTAAATCAGCCTGTCGCCCGCCCAAGACAGATGAAACCCACCAGCAACAATCCCCGCACAATTCAACAGCAAAAAGGAAAAATGCTGAGCCATGGTTCAAATGAGGTCAAGCCAAATGAGGTGATCCCTTTTGACGAGGATGAGAATTTTACCAATTTCTAAGGGGGCATCCTTCACTTGCCTCACTTGCCAGTTTACACTTCTTGGAGCAATCATCCTAATCTTTCAGGAACGATTGCTCCAAAAATGCAACGTACTTTGGGGGCTGATGTGAAGGGTGCTAAATTTTAAATTTGGCAAAGATCTTGTTACAAGTATATTCGGCGAAATGCTATTCTTAATGGCAAACCAATTGTCCAAATTAGCATTTCAAAAATTAGAACAAAAACAAATCGTATTAAAACAAAAAAAAGTGGAAAAGCAACTGACCTTTTACAAAAATCACCTTGAAAAAAGGGAGCTTGTTATTCACGAACATGCAAGAATTTGCCTTGAAATTACAGACACGGGTAAAGGAATGGATACTCATACAATTAAAAGGATTTTTGACCTTATTTTACAACCAAGGAAAAAGGTAAAGGAACCGGGTTAGGGCTTGCCGTTGTTCATGGTATTGTGAAAAATTATCATGGTGAAATCATAGTGCACAGCAAACCCGACAAAGGCACATCTTTTTTTGTGTATCTTCCTGAAATTAGCCCCACCAAACAAAGACTGTCTGCCAAGCATCATCCCGGCCATCAACTTAATGGGCAAGAGAGCATTCTTGTGGTTGATGATGAAAAAACCATTCTTGTGATGCTTGAGCAGATACTGAGCCGTTATGGTTATCGGGTCAGTTCCTATGCCAACAGCATCAAAGCCCTCAACGGAATGGCTGGTCAGACTAAACCTGACAAAATTTTAATGAAACCCGTATCAAATGACGATCTATTAATAACTATTCGAAATATTCTTGACAACAGGTCCATCGAGTCCTCCCCTTCGAAATCCCCTTCACCTCAATGAAAAGCATAAGGCACAGTTCCGGGGCCCCGACATTGATATTCTGCAGAACATGGCCAAACAGGCCATGACCGTTATGAAGCAAGCATATCACGGCTTCGCTTAACCGCGCAAAATTCCCCGCACATGGTGCACACAGACTCCTCTTCCGGCTGGGAAGATGCCCGATATGCCCGGGCCTTCTCAGGGTCCATGGCAACTTCAAACTGTCCCTCCCAATCCAGTTCAAACCGAGCCTTGCCCATTTTGATATCAGGCTCCATGGCCCCGGGGATGCCCTTGGCAATATCAGCAGCATGGGCTGCAATGCGGGAAGCCATGATCCCCTCTTTCACATCGGAAAGCTCAGGCAGGCGCAGATGCTCCGCCGGGGTGACATAACAGAGAAAATCTGCCCCGTGCATGGCAGCCAAAGCGCCGCCAATGGCAGAGGTGATGTGATCATATCCCGGTGCAATATCCGTCACCAGGGGCCCCAGCACATAAAAAGGAGCATTGTGGCAGAGCTTTTTCTGAAGCTTCATGTTCATTTCAATCTCATTCAACGGCACATGGCCCGGCCCTTCGATCATTACCTGTACGTTCTTTTTCCAAGCGCTTTTGGTCAGTTCCCCCAGGGTAATCAACTCTTCAATCTGGGGACCGTCCGTGGCGTCTTTCAGACAGCCAGGGCGCAGGCCATCGCCAAGGCTGATGCAGATATCATTTTTTTCACAGATATCCAAAAGCCTGTCAAAATGCTCATAAAAGGGATTTTCTTTTTTATTTTTAATCATCCATTCCATGAGAATGGCCCCGCCCCGGCTCACCACCCCTGTAAGTCTGGGATTGGTGTGGATACTCTGCACCACTTTCTGGGTTAAACCTGCATGGATGGTGATAAAATCAATCCCGTCCGCCGCATGTATCTCAACGGTTTCAAACCACTCTTCAAGGGTGATCTCTTCCCCCTTTTTTCCCGTACGGGTAAGGGTGTCGTATATGGGAACCGTGCCGATCATCACGGGCATTTTCTCCACCAGCTTTTTTCTAAAGGCCCGGGTATCCCCCGAGACAGAAAGATCCATCACCGAATGCGCCTTCATGGCAACGGCCATGTCGGCTTTATCAAGCTCCAGGTCAAAATGACAGCAGTCTTTTGACACCCCGAGATTGACATTCACCTTGGTCGTTAATCCCCTGCCAATGGCAATGCCCTTGAGATTTTTATGGTGAATATTGGCAGGCAGGGTAATCTCTCCTGCGGCAATTCCCGCCAGAAGGTCTTTTTCGGAAATCCTTTCCATGGCAAGTACATCTGTCATCTGGGGGGTTACAATGCCTTTTCTGGCAGCGTCCATCTGGGTGGTATATGTGCTCATTTTTTATATTCCTTCAATTGAGTCATTGTATATTTTTTTTATTTCTCGGATGGTGGCAGGAATATCGTCTGCCCCCACAATCTCACTTACAAGGCAGATGCACCGGGCACCCGTTGCCACGACTTCTGCAAGGTTGTCCTTTTTAATCCCGCCAATGGCAGCAAAGGGAATGGTATACCGGGTGGCAACATGATGAAGATAGGACAAGCCCACAACATCAGCGGCATCCTCTTTGGTCCGGGTGGCAAAAATCGGTCCCACCCCGATGTGATCTGCCCCATCTTTAATGGCTTTTTTTGCATGATCCGGGCAGTTGGTGGAACACCCGATCATCATTTTAGTCCCCACCAGATTTCGCAACGCCTTCACCGGCAGATCATCCTGCCCCACATGAACCCCATCGGCCTTTACCATCATGGCCAGATCGGCAAAATCATTGACGATGAAAGGAATTTTCGCCTGCCAGGTAATTTCCCGGATGGCCATACATTCCTCATACATCTTCTGCATGGTTTTTTCATGGCGCTTTTCCCGGTATTGTATGATATCAATGCCCCCCTCAATCATGAGTCGGGCCACGGTGACATTGTCCCTTCCCCGGGAAAATTTTTCCGCCAATATACCATAAATTCCCTGGGGCAAGGCCATTTTTCCCTGAGGATTAACATTTTCAGTATCTTTCATTTCCCTATCCTTTGACTCAAGTATCCAGTTTCCGGACCTTATTTTTATAAAAACGAGGGATTTAGTTATTTTATGGGCCAGGCATCCTATTCGGCGAAACCAACGGGTTCGGCATGTACATTATTCATCCATATCCATAAAAATCGGAATTTTTTGATAATAATGCCCATAATACAAGGCTGCCCCCGCCCGGATACAACTCTCCCTGCCGGTTAACAAAAAGAACCTCTACGGATCTGGCCTTGTCAGGTCAGGAAATGACGATGTGAATGGAATGGAATGGAATTCTCTTGGAAAATATATGAAGTGACTTGCGAGATGTCCATAGCTTCCCTACGCCGGCATTAACCGTATCAGGTTCCAAGGGTCAGGTTTTAACCTTCTCAGCTTTTTACAGCCCCCCCAGCAAACAAAATTTCAACAAGTATGAAATTTTCAGTCTAATTTGTCAATATTTTTTTAAAATCGTTATTCTATAAGGCCTTGGCCAATTTTTACAATCTACCTTGATAAGGATCACAGGGCACAGTATATTTATGATTAAAAAAACGCATCATATGCCTGATGAACTAACCAAAGATATAAGGCTCATATCGGATTCCAGGGTCTTATCCGGTTGGCAAAGGTATTTATATTCAGACTGCCTTTGATTGTCTAAGAATTGAGCACAATCTGTTCCAATTCTTTTTTCAGATTCAGATCAATGGGCGGGAGGGTATAGGCCGCCAGCATTTCATCTGCCCGGTCCGAGGCCTGCTGAACCAGGGATTTTTCCCGGGCAGCCCATTTGTCATAGTTGGTCCGGGGAAACAGTCGGGGATGAAACAGTTCGGTTTTAAATCCAGCAAGTGTGTGTGGACTTGTCATAAAACTATCATGGGGTCCTAAATTAACAAGCAGATCCACCACATTATCAAGGGAATCCAGTCGGCTTTCTCTAAATGCCGTGTACCCCCGGACATAATCGGCCAGTTCCGCATCCATGATCAGCTTCTCCCGGGAGGCCGAAGCAAAACCCGCCAGGATACCGCAGCCGGGGAGGAAATTGATGCGGTTCCGGGTGTCACACACAAAGTTAAACATGGACTCCGCGCCGGCATGGAAATCACACTCCTGGGAATCGTTCATGCCCACATTACCCCGGGTAAGGAGCCCATAGCGCTTGGCCACATCCGCAGCCAGATCTGCCATGGTTCGGCTCTCCGGTCCTCCCAGGGTAACACACATGGAGCGCATGTCCGTACCACAGGGAAACGCGCCATAAAAAACAGGCAGTCCCGGCTGAATCAACTGAATCAGAACAAGTGTGCTTAACACTTCACAATTATTAAGAACCACATTCCCCATGACGGAACAGGGACCAGTCATGCCCGCCGACGGGCAGGGAGATATGCATATGGCAATGTTATGACGGGCCATGGCCATGAGCATTTCCCCCTGATCCCCGGCCAGGGCCAGGGGAGACAGGGTATTAATGGTTGCCTGGGCAAATACCTTGTCAGGAGAACTTTGAAGCTCGTCCAGCGTTACGTCAAAGGCCCGACACAGCAATTTCAAATCATCAATGCACGACACAATGTAAGGCTTATCAGAATAAAGGATCTGGGCTGCCATCATGAATTCGTAAAGCCGTTCCGTGGGAAGGCCCATGGGATAAACCAGGGTCCCGACCAGGGCAATGGCATCCAGCATTTGCCCCAGCTTCATGGTGTCCACATAATCCCGGCAGGTGGCCTGACGTCGCTTTCCCGTGGGGGGCATGATAAAAGGAGCGGATCTGCCCATGCCGTAAAAAACAGAATCCAGATCAAAGTTTACATGGAAAGACGGATTACGGGCCAGCAAGGTAAAGCTGCCCGGAGTCTGGGCAATGGCCGTTTCCACCTGGGCTTCGGTGAAAAAAAGGATATTCCCATCACTTCTGATGCCGTGTCGGGTGGCAAATTCCACCAGTCTCGGGGATTCTACCCGGATCCCCCGTTTTTCAAGGATGGCCATGGTGGCATTGTGTATAAGCCGAAATCGAGAATCATCCAGGATTTCCTCGGCGGAACTTGACGGATATTGATTGTGTGCCATTGCACAATACTCCATTTAAAGCAATTTTTGCGTTAACCAAAGAGCCAGATAATGGAGCATAACTACTATGTTCACCATAGCGTGTAAATACTAAATTAATATATCACATATAAACATTAAAATTTCTGATTATAACGGATTTGAGGGAGGGGTTGGTTCAATAGGCAAAACGCCATATAATCATGGATAAGCTGCCATTTAAAATTGACCAATAATTCATTCAAAGGCTTTTGGGCGTATCAGGCCATTATTTACCACATCAATTATTTTAAAAATTTATGCCCAGTCCCTCCCAAAAAAATCCGTTATAACCACTACAATTTAAGTGTTTTGAATGAATGGTGACGAAATTTGATTTCATTGCCCAACGCCCCCTACTGATTAACTCCTGTTATTGAGGATTATACTCATAAATAGTTACATACATATTTTTTTGTGCTTGTCAAATTTTTTTTTTACTGATATGCATTTGTGCAAGTTTATTTTTTGATTGAAACGCCCGTCATTTGGGACTCTTGAGCGGTTGTTTGAAAAATATAAATGATGGGGATTCCCAATAGTCTTATTCCATATTCAATTTTTTGTTTTATCAGTTTGGGG